>DASVEC010000527.1:0-4659 GCA_036380755.1 Iamia sp.
CCGCCGGCGCCGTGCTGCGTCACCTGGTGGCCACCGGGTTCCGGGAGGCTCGCCACGGGATCCTCGTCGTCAACGTCGTCGGGAGCCTCGCCCTCGGCCTGCTGGTCGGCAGCAGCCCCACCACCGTCGTCGTCCTCGGCACCGGCTTCTGCGGCGCCCTCACCACGTGGTCGACCTTCGCCCACGACGTCGCGACAGAGGTCGACCGCCGCGCTGCGGCGATCCACGTCGTCGTGTCGATCACCCTCGGGCTGAGCGCCGCCTCGGTCGGTCTCAGCCTTCGATGACGTCGGTGATCGACTCCATGATGTCGATGATCTCGTAGTCGCTGGGCGTGTAGACGCGGGCGACTCCGGCGGCCTCGAGCTTCTGGACATCGCCCGACGGGATGATGCCGCCGACCACGAGGTGGATGTGGGCGGCGTCGTGCTTGGCCAGGCCGTCGGTGATCTGCTGGGCCAGCTCGACGTGGCTGCCGGACAAGACGGAGGCGCCGATGAGATCGACGCCCTCTTCGACCGCCGACTGGACGATGTCGTCGGGGCTCAGGCGGATGCCGGAGTAGACGACGTCGAAGCCGACGTGGCGGGCCGACACGGCGATGACCTCGGCCCCGTTGGAGTGGCCGTCGAGACCGGGCTTGCCCACCAGGATCTTGGGCCGGCGCCCCAACGAGTCGGCGAGCGCCTGGATGCGGGTGCGCAGGGCCTCGACCCGATCGCCGGCCAGGCCGAGGCGCTGACCGTCGACACCGGTGGCGGGGCGGTACTCGCCGAACACCTCGCGCAGCGCGCCGGCCCACTCGCCGGTGGTGACCCGGGCGAGGGCGCACTCGATCGACGGCTCCATCATCGAGGTGCCGTCGCGGGCGGCCGCCTTGAGGGCGTCGAGGGCGGCGGTGGCCCGGTCGGCGTCGCGCGACGACCGCACCGCCTCCAGCCCGTCGACGGCGTCGGCGAAGGCCGTCTCGTCGATGGTGAACAGGCCGCCGTCCTCGCCGCCGAGCAGCGGTGAGGGGATGCCGTCGGTCCACTTGTTGAGACCGACGACGATCTGCTCGCCGCTGTTGATCTTGCTGACCCGCTCGCCCATCGAGCGCACGAGGGCCGACTTCAGGTAGCCCGACTCGATGGCGGGGATGACGCCGCCCATGCCGAGGATGGTCTCGATCTCGGCCTTGGCCTGCTCCTTGAGCTCGGCCACCTTGGACTCGACGACGACCGAGCCCTCGAACAGGTCGGGGTACTCGAGCAGGTCGGTCTCGTAGGCGAGGATCTGCTGGAGGCGCAGCGACCACTGCTGGTCCCAGGGGCGGGGCAGCGACAGGGCCTCGTTCCACGCCGGCAGCTGGACGGCGCGGGCCCGGGCGTCACGGCTGAGGGTGACGCCGAGGGCCTCGATCAGGATGCGCCAGGCGTTGTTCTCGGGCTGGCTCTCGGTGAGGCCGAGCGAGTTGACCTGGACGCCGTAGCGGAAGCGGCGGAACTTCGGGTCGGTGACGCCGAAGCGGTCGCGGGTGTACTCGTCCCACAGCTCGCCGAAGGCGCGCATCTTGCACATCTCCTCGACGAACCGGATGCCGGCGTTGACGAAGAAGCTGATGCGACCGACGACCCGGGCGAACTGGTCGTCGTCGAAGTGGCCCCGCTCCTTGATCAGGTCGAGGAGGCTGATGGCGTTGGCCAGGGCGAAGGCGAGCTCCTGGACCGGCGTCGCCGCTGCCTCCTGGAGGTGGTACGAGCAGATGTTGGAGGCGTTCCACTTGGGCACCTCCTCCAGGCAGAACTCGTACATCTCGGCGATGATCCGGAGGCTGTCGGCCGGCGGGAAGATGTAGGTCCCGCGGGCCAGGTACTCCTTGATCAGATCGTTCTGGGTGGTGCCGGTGAGCTGGCTGATGTCGACGCCCCGCTCGCGGGCGACGGCGATGTACATGGCCAGCAGCCACATCGCCGTGCCGTTGATCGTCATCGAGGTGTTCATCTCCTCGATGGGGATCCCGTCGAACAGCATGTGCATGTCGTCGACGGAGTTGATCGGCACACCGACCTTGCCCACCTCGGGGCGGGCGATCGGGTCGTCGGAGTCGTAGCCGCACTGGGTGGGGAGGTCGAAGGCGATCGACAGGCCGGTCTGGCCGGCGGCCAGGTTCTGGCGGTAGAGCGCGTTCGACGACTTGGGGCTGGAGTGGCCCGAGTAGGTGCGGATGATCCACGGCCGCTCGCGGGTCGGCTCGCCCTCGGCGTCGTAGAGCTGGTGGGCCGGGCGCTCGTCGCTCATGGGTGAAGGCTACGCCTGGGGCAGGATCACCTCCATGTCCTGGACCTTCGACACCGATCACGTCGTGCTGGATCGGCTGCGGGAGATCTGCCTGGCCCTGCCGGAGACCTCCGAGCGGCTGAGCCACGGCTCCCCGACGTTCTTCATCCGCGAGAAGAAGACCTTCGTCATGTACCTCGACGATCACCATGGCGACGGGATCCTGGGGATCTGGTGCGCGGCGCCCGACGGTGCCCAACGGGACCTGGTCGACACCGAGCCCGAGCGCTTCTTCGTCCCGCCCTACGTCGGCCACCGCGGCTGGCTGGGCGTCCGTCTGGACCACGACGTCGACTGGGACGAGGTCACCGGCATCGTCGAGGACGCCTACTGCACCGTCGCCCCCAAGCTGCTCGTCCGCCAGGTCCGATCCGAGGAACCTGCCTAGGGTCCTTGCGGCGGACTGTTAGGTGTGCTTATCATGACCGCCGTGCCCCCGCAGGAAGAGGGCGGGTGCACACCCCAGGAGAGGGTCCTCGTGGATCCGGACGCTCTCTCGGACTGAACCTCCGTGGCGGGATCGGACCTCGTGGATCCGGTCCGGTCCCGCCTGGAGGCGTCGTTGCTCAGGCTCGGCCCAGCCGGCCGGCCTGGAAGTCCTCGTAGGCCTGGCGCAGCTCGGCTTCGGTGTTCATGACGAACGGGCCCATCCAGGCGACCGGCTCCCGGATGGGACGGCCGCCGAGGAACAGGACCTCGAGGGCATCGGTGCGACTGTCCTGGGTGGTCGACGCCGAGACGGCGACGGACTCACCAGGACCGAACACGACCGTCTGGCCGGCTTCGATGGGCCGACGGTCGGGGCCGATGTCGCCCCGGCCGGCCAGCACGTAGCCGAGGGCGTTGAACCCCTCGGGCCAGGGGAGCACCAGCTCGGCGCCGGGGGCGACGGTGGCGTGGACCATGGCCATGGGCGTGTGGGTCGAGCCCGGGCCGCGGTGGCCGGCGACGGAGCCGGCGATGACCCGGACCAGGGCGCCGGCATCGGGCGTGGTGGCCAGGGCGACCTCGCCCGAGCGGAGGTCCTGGTAGCGGGGCGTCGCCATCTTCTGGCCGCTCGGCAGGTTCACCCACAGCTGGATGCCGTGGAAGAGGCCACCGCTGGCGACCAATGCCTCCGGCGGGCGCTCGATGTGGAGCAGCCCCGACCCGGCGGTCATCCACTGGGTGTCGCCGTTGGTGATGACGCCGCCGCCGCCCTCGGAGTCCTGGTGCTCCATGGTGCCGTCGATCATGTAGGTGACGGTCTCGAAGCCCCGGTGCGGGTGCCACGACGTGCCCTTGGGCTCACCCGGGGCGTACTCGACCTCACCCATCTGGTCCATGTGGACGAAGGGGTCGAGGTCGGCCAGGTCGATGCCGGCGAAGGCCCGGTGGACGGGGAAGCCCTCGCCCTCGTAGCCCCGCGGGGCGGTGGTCAGCGAGCGGACGGGGCGGGACCGGTCCCGGTCGGCGGCCGGGATGCGCTCGAGGGTGGTGAGGTCGTCGACGGTCGTGGCGGGCATCTGAGCCTCCGAGAGAAGTAGTTGCACACACAACTAACGTCCGTGGTCCGGCGGTTGTTCCCGCTCAGACCTCGCGGGGGAGGTGGAGGACGGTGGGGGCGGTGCGGCCGCGGAGGACGAGCGTGTCGGTGGCCTGCCAGCGGGCGGCCTCCTCGGCGGGCGCGGCCCCGACGGCCGACCCCGAGGCCAGCAGGCCACCGGGCGCGTCCTTGGCCAGCTCGGTGAGGCGGGCCGCCTCGTTCACCGGGTCGCCGATCACGGTGTACTCGAAGCGCTCCTCGGCCCCGATGTTGCCGGCGACGGCGGGCCCGGCGGCGATGCCGATCCCGGCCCGGCAGTCGGGCACCTCGACGGCGAGGCGCCGGGCCAGCTCCCGGCCGGCGGCGAGGGCACAGCCGGCGGGATCCTCGTGGGGCCCGGGCGCGCCGAAGATCGCCAGGGCGGCGTCGCCCTGGAACTTGTTGATCCAGCCACCGTGCTCGTCGACGGTCGTCACCACCACGGTGAAGAAGCGGTTGAGGACGTCGACCACGTGGTCCGGCGGGTTGTCGGCCGCCAGCCGGGTCGAGGCCACGATGTCGACGAACAGCACGGCGACGTCGCGCACGCCGCCGCCGAGCGTGCTGTTGTCGACGGCCTCGGCGGCGACGGCGGTGCCGACGTGGCGCCCGAAGACGTCGCGCAGCCGCTCCCGCTCGCGCAGCCCCTCGACCATGCGGTTGAAGCCGTCCTGGAGCAGCCCGACCTCGCTGCCGTCGTACACGGGGATCTCGACGTCGAGGTCGCCGTCGGTGACCCGCTCGAGCCCCTGGCGCACCGATCGCACCGGGTCGGC
>DASVEC010000528.1:0-20382 GCA_036380755.1 Iamia sp.
ACCGCAAGGAGGTCGCGGCCGACTGGAACGGCCGCGGGTTCGTGCTGGTCGACACCGGTGGCTGGATGGCCAGCGGCTCGGCCCTCGACGACAAGGTCAGCCGGCAGAGCGAGCAGGCCATCCGCGAGGCCGACGCCATCCTCCTGGTGGTCGACACCACGGTCGGTCTCACCGACGACGACGACCGCGTCGCCCAGATCCTGCGGGCCACGAACACGCCGGTCCTCGTCATCGCCAACAAGGTCGACGGCACCAGCCGCGACCACCTGATCTGGGAGCTGCTCCGCCTCGGCCTCGGCGATCCCCACCCGATCAGCGCCCTCCACGGCCGGGGCACCGGCGACATGCTCGACGCCCTGGTGGCCGTGCTGCCCGAGGCGCCGGCCGACGACGGCGAGCCGCCGCTGGTGGCCGACGACGACGCCGGCACGGTGTCGGTGGCGATCGCCGGGCGCCCCAACGTGGGCAAGTCGACGCTGTTCAACCGGCTCACGGGCGAGGAGCGGGCCGTCGTCCACGACATGCCCGGCACCACCCGCGACACCATCGACACCGTGGTCGAGACCGAGGCCGGCCCCATCCGCTTCGTCGACACCGCCGGCATGCGCCGCAAGTCCAAGATCGACGACGGCCCCGAGTACTACTCGCTGGTCCGGGCCCTCCAGGCCGTCGACCTGGCCGACGTCGCCCTCCTGGTCATCGATGCCTCCGAGGGCGTGACCCACCAGGACCAGCGGCTGGCCGAGCGCATCGACGCCGCCGGCTGCCCGGTGATCGTCTGTCTCAACAAGTGGGAGACGCTCGGCGCCGAGGCGCGGGCCAAGGTCGCCGAGGACGTCGGCCGCAAGCTCGCCTTCGTCGGCGAGGCCCCGGTGCTCAAGATCAGCGCCGCCACGGGCCAGGGCACCCACAAGCTGCTGCCGGCGCTCGCGGGCAGCATCGCCCAGTACCGCCGCCGGGTCCCCACCCGGAAGGTCAACGAGGTGCTGGCCAAGGCCCAGGCCGCCCAGCCCGGCCCCCACGGCGCCCGGGTCCTCTACGCCACCCAGGGCGCCAGCAACCCGCCCACCTTCACGCTGTTCACCAACAAGGACCTGCCCCAGAGCTACGTCCGCTACCTCGAGCGCAGCCTCCGCACCGCCTTCGACCTCGGCCAGACCGCCGTCACCATGCGCGTCCGCCGCCGCAGCTAGGAGAGGTCCGGCCAGGCGGCCCAGGTTCCCTCGGCGTGGGGGGCCGTGGTGCCGTCGGCGACCTGCGCCACCCACACCCGGGGCGTGCCCCGGTCGTCCCCCACCAGCTCGACGCGGTGGTAGGCCACCGCGGTCCCTGCGGCCGACCAGGCCGGCGCGCTGTACTCGCAGCGCGAACCGGTGCTGCCCTCGGTGACGAGGGGGGCCAGCTCGCCGTTGGCGTCGGTGACCCAGAGCCCGCTGCGTCCCGGGTCGTCGGTGCAGGTGACGGACACCGCGAAGCGCTCGCCGGCGGGATCGACCCCGAGACCGAAGGCCTCGCAGCCGTCCGGGATGCGCGCGACCACCTCGGACGGGCCGTCGCGCGGATCGAGCGGTGCCCGCACGATCTCGGCTCCGCCGGTCGTCATGTCCGTGCCCTCGCGGCGGAGGAAGCCGATCTCGTCGGAGCCGACGGGCATCCCACAGGCCATCTGTCCGAAGCGGTAGGGCAGCCGCTCGGAGACGCCGGTCGCCGGGTCGACGACGGCCACGCCACCGGCGGCGTCGGCGACGGTGACGAGAAGGTCGCCGTCGGGCAGCCAGTGCGGGCACCCAGCCGCGACGTCGACCACGACTGCCGGCTGGTCCGGCAGGCCGCCGACGTGGACGTCGCCCTCGTCGCCCTCGGACCAGGCCACCCGCTCGCCGTCGGGGCTGACGGCCAGGTCACCAGGGCGCAGGGCGGGGTCGGTCGTCGTCACCACCCGGACCTCGCCGGTCACCAGGTCCACCACCTCGACCCGCGCCTGCCCGTCGGCGCCGGGGACGATGCGGCCGAGGTACGCCGACCCGCCGATGCCGACCGTGGCGTCGACCGGCGGCAGGGTCGTGGTGGTCGACGTGGTGGTCGGCGGGGTGGTCGACGTGGTGGTCGTCGGACCCGTCGTCGTGGCCGCGGCGGTGGCGCGGTCGTCATCGTCGCCGCCGCACGCGGCCGCGCCGAGGAGGAGCAGCGCCGCCACGACCAGGAATCGCCCCCGTCGACCGATCACACCCACTCGCCCCTCCCGACGAGCACCTGCTTGAGGGTGTCGGCGTCGTCGGTCATCAGGCCGTCGACACCGATGTCGAGGAGGTCGGTCATCACGGCGGGGTCGTCGATGGTCCAGACGTGGACCTGGAGGCCGAGCTGGTGGGCCTTCTCCACGAAGCGGGGGGTCACCAGCCGGCGCCCCTTGACCTGCATCGGCACCTGGGCGCACGCCGCCGGCAGCGACCGGATCGGCGCCCCCACCGAGGCCGCCGCCAGCTTGCTGGTGCCCCGGGGCCCGAGCGCGGTGCACAGGTCCGGTCCCAGCCGCGTCCGCAGACGGGCCAGGCGCTTGTCGCTGAACGAGCCGCAGCAGACCCGGTCGACCGCCCTCTCGGCCTCGATGACCCGGGCCAGGGCGTCGACGACCCGGTCGTGCTTGGGGTCGATGTTGACCTTCACCTCGGGCCAGGTGGTGAGGATCTCGTCGAGGCGGGGCACGGGGTCGCCGGCGGCGCCGACCTTGGCCTTCTGCACCTCGTCCCACGTGAGGTCGCTGATGGCGCCGGTCATGTCGCTCACCCGGTCGAGGTGATCGTCGTGGAAGGCGACGACCACACCGTCGGCGGTGAGGTGCACGTCGGTCTCGAGGTAGGAGTAGCCCCGGTCGACGGCGGCGGCGAAGGCGGCCATGGTGTTCTCGCCGGGACCCTCGGGGCGGTGGGCCCCGCGGTGGGCGAAGGCCAGCGGACCGGCGTGGTCGAGGAAGGCGAAGGGGCTGGCCACGGCCCCGAACCTACCCGGCCACCGGGTCACGGAGCGCCGGCCGGCAGCGGCGGGCAGACTGCCCCGGTCGTGGAGTCCGACCCATCGCACCCCCGGCCCCCGCACCCGTCGGGGCTGACGGCGCGCTTCGCCGCGCTCGTGCGCAAGGGCCCCGCACCCCTGCCGTTGGACGAGGTCTGCACGGTGGCCGCGGCCCACTTCGCCGTCGGGGCCGACGCCGACGGCACCGATCTCGTCGCCGTCCGGGCCGGGCTCGACGACCTGGCCAAGGGGGTCGGCGTCCGGACGGTCGAGGGCGTCGTGGCCCACCTGGTCGAGCTCGGTCTCGGAGGCGACCCGTCGGACTACGCCTCGCCCGCCGCCTCCTTCCTGCCCGACGTCGTCCGTCGCCGGCGGGGCCTGCCCATCCTCCTCGCCGTGGTGGCCGTCGAGGTGGGGCGCCGGGTCGGCGTCGAGGCCCACATCGTGGGCATGCCCGGCCACGTCCTGGTCAGCGACGGGGCCCTGCCGCCGGTGCAGCTGGCCGACCCGTTCCACCGTCGGTCCCACCTCTCGCCGGCCGACGCCCAGACGCTCTACCAGCAGGTCCACGGTCAGAGCGCGCCGTGGGACGACGGCCACCTCCGCGCCATCGGGCCCCGCGCCGTGGTGGCCCGCATCCTGGCCAACCTGGCCAACCGCTACCGGGCCGACTCCCGCCACCGGGACGAGGCCGTGGCGCTGGGGCTCCGCAGCCTGGTGCCCGGCGTGCCGGTGGCCGAGAAGGGCACGCTGGCCGCGGCCCTGGCCCGCAGCGGCGCCTTCGACCGGGCCGCCGACGAGCTCGAGTCCCTGGCCGACGCGGGGGGCGCGGGGATGGACCCCGACGCCCTCCGCGGCAAGGCCGACCGCTGGCGCGCCCGCCTCAACTAGTCCGAGGCGGGATCTGACAGCCCCAGGCAGCACGCGGCTACGGTGTGGATGGGACAGAGGGTGACGCACACGGAGGGGTGAGCGTTGGGGAGCATCGACGCGACGACACAGCCGCCTCGCGGCGCACTGTCCGGTCGGCGCGTCCACGGTCAGACGCTCGGGGGACTCCTGGGACGCGGCGCCTTCGCCGAGGTCTATGCCGTGGAGCCCGCGACCGGCGAGCGCCTGGCGGTGAAGGCGATCCTCGTGCGTTCGGGTCAGGCCGAGCTGATCGCGCGGGAGATCGACGCCCTGCGAGCCGCGCAGCACCCGAACATCCTGCGCTACCTGTGGCACGAGCGCGGGACGGGGGACCTCGAAGGCTTCGTCTTCGTCGCGACCGAGCAGTGCGAGACGTCGCTCGCCGGTGCCCTCGAGTCGACCCCGCCCGGCCCCGAGCGCATCGAGGCGGCGTGGCGGGTCGTGCCCCGGATGGTGAACGACGCCCTCGGCGGGCTGCTCTACCTCCACGGCCTGGCGCCGAGCGTCATCCACCGGGACGTCAAGCCCGACAACATCCTCCGCTCGCCGTCGGGCGTCTGGAGGATCGCTGACCTGGGGATCGCCAAGGTGCTCGATCCCGACCAGAGCATCGCCGTCGACCCGACGGTCGCATTCACCCCCGGGTTCACGGCTCCGGACCTCATCCGGCGCGGCGAGATCACCGTGGCCGCCGACATCTTCGGGTTGGGCGCGACCATCCAGTGGGCGTTCACCGGGATGCAGCCGTGGCCGGCGCTCCCGATCCACGTACTCATCGAGCACATCCGTCGCAGCCCCCCGCTGGTGAGCCCCGACCTGCCCGTCGAGTGGCGGCCGTTCGTCTCGGCCTCCTTCGAGATCGATCCTCGGGCCCGGTTGCGCTGGTCGTACCCGTCCCTCGTCAGCTGGCAGCCGGGCAACGTGCCGACCGGCCAGCGGGCGGAGCCGACGCGCCCGCGCCCGGCGGTCGACGCCGGGGCGCGCCCGCTCACCGATGCGGATCGGACGACCGTGATCGCAGGATCCGGTCCCACGGTGGTCGCGCCGGGGCCGAGACCCGCCCCGTTGCCCAGCTCGACCCCCTCGGCGGTGCGCACGGCCGTCATCCGGGGTGCCGTGACCTTCATCGTCGTCCTGCTCGGCCTCGCCGCCTTCATCCTCGTCAACCATCGAACCTGATCGGAAAGCCAATGCCCTTCGCCAACACCAAGACCCGAAGCCGCTCGTCGGGTCGGGACGTCTCCGAGACGCTCATGCTGGTGGTGTCCCGCTACGCCCTCTGGGTCGTCGCCGTCGCCGCTCTCGCCATCACGGCCTACGCGGTGACCGACTCCTTCGCCGAGGGCGCTCGGGCTCTCATCTTCTTCCTCGTGCCGAGCCTCTGGGGCGCCTTCCTGCTCGTCTCGCTCGACACCCGCCCGGCCGCCCTGGAGACGATGTCGGCCTCGATCCTCAACGGCATGGCCGCCGTGGCCGGTGTCGTGATCGCCGCCGTCTTCCTGCTCGACGCCCCGGTCTCCATCGCCAACCTCCCGCTCGGGATCATCGAGGCCGCCTTCTTCGTGATGCTCGTCGCCGACGAGGGGCGGACCAAGCGCATCCGCTGGAGCGAGACGGCCCAGACGATCGTCCGGATGGTCCTGATCCTGGCCACGGTGCTCTGCCTGATCGTGGCGGTGGCGCTGTGACGGCCACCTTCGATCGGGCCGTCGTCTGCCCGTTCTGCGGAGGCGAGATCCTCCTGGCCGAGTGTCCCATCGTGGCCACCAACGATCTCATGATGGCCCGTCTCCTCGACGAGATCGGCGGGGCGAGCACCCCCGCGCCACCGGTCGTCTCGGGCGGAGATCAGATCTCCGACGTCGACTTCGGCGACCTCGAGGACACCGACGGCCCGGGTCGTCCCGCCCCCGCACCCGCGGCACCGGCGCGGGTCGCCGTTGTCGCCCCGCCTCGCACGGCACGCGGCGGTTTCTGGGTGGGCCAGCAGCTCGTGTCGGCCATCGACAGCGTGGCCCGGGTCGTCGTCGCCGGCCCCCCGGTCCCGCCCGAGGAGCCGGAGAAGAAGCGGTTCTGGCAGGCGGACAGGCCCGAGGCGCTGCCCTCGGCCGTCGAGCTGGCCGCCGATCACGGGGGCAGCCGCGTCCGCCCGGCGCGGGCGTGCCCGCGGCGGGCCTGCCACCACCCGCTGCCGATCGAGATCGATGACCGTGACCCCTTCGTCGTGGCGCTGGTGGGCAACACCAGCGCCTCCAAGACGACGCTGCTGGCGGCGCTGGTCCAGCAGGCCGAGCGGGCCGAGGGTCGGGAGGTCCTCGGCCTGGACGAGTTCACGGTGTCGGAGCGGGCGACCCGGGTGCTCCGCCCGATCGTCAGGCAGTACCGGCGCGGTGAGCGGACCGTCGCGACGGAGGGCGAGGCCCTGAAGGGGCCCCTCGACTTCAACATCACGTTGGCCAGCCACCCCGACGAGCCCATCGTCTTGATCATCAACGACATCCCGGGCGAGACCTACATGGACCCGGACCTCCGGGCCATGCTGGCCAGCCACATCCAGTGGGCCGATGCGATCCTCTTCGTCGTCAACCCAGAGGAGGCGCCCTCGATCGACGTCTGGGAGTCCGACATCGACCAGGCGACGGTGCTCAACGGCATCCACAGCGACCTCTCCCAGATCCTCGACCCCTCGCCCGACGCGTCCGTCGACCGCTTCCCTCCGCTGGTCGTGGTGGTGGCCAAGGCCGATGTGCTGGCCCGCGAAGGCGCCCTCGATCGCGACGACCACCGTCCCGCGGCCATCGTCAAGGCCCTCGTCCAGGTGGAGGCCGACGATGTCGTCGCCGCCGTCGAGCGCTGGCCCGACGTCGAGTGGGTGGCCGCCGCCGCCCTGCCCGACGACGGGCCGCCGACCGGGGTCATCGACGTCTTCGCAACCGTCCTGCGGGCCATGACGTCGGCGCGGTGAAGGTCGGCCAGCTCTGGTACACCCGCGCCCTCCGGGGGGCCGAGGGCACCAACAAGTTCCAGATCCTCGCCGCGTCGGGCCGGCTCGACGACCGCAGTCGGCCGCTCACCCAGGCCGCGCTGACGTCCTGCTACCGGCCGACCGGGCCCACGCTCTCCTGGTCGGTGGAGCGGGGTGCCGTGGTGGCCACGAACCGCGTCGTCCTCGATGACGTGAACGCCAACCGGGCCGGGATCTTCTTCGTGCACGCCCTCGTCGGGCCGCCCGAGGCCCTGCCCCCGGCCGCCCTCGGTCAGCTGATGGGGGCGTCGGGTTGGCAGGAGAGGGCACCCGAGGCGGTTCCCGACAAGCTCGAGCCGCTTCCTGACATCGACGCCATCGGGTTGCGCCCGGCGCCGGTGCTCGACGACGAGCTCGTGGAGCACCTCATCGCCGGCGTTCTCCGCAACGCCAGTGAGCACCGCCAGAGCGCGCTCGACCTGGAGCCGCCGATCGTCGCCGCCCTGGCGGCCCGGCTGGGCGAGCTGCTCCCGACCCGGCGGGAAGCGCTCGGGTTCTGCTCGCAACCCGACGACGAGCAGGTCGATCGCTACGCCATCGTCGCCGGACGGCCGCGATCGCCGCGCTTTCGCCAGATCGATCCTGACGCCGAGGTCGATGACGACGGCCGCGCCGTGGCTCGGCTCCTCGTCGCCGCACGGGCGGGGGACGAGAGAGCGCGCGGTGTGGTCCGGGACGTCGACGGCTTCAGCAGAGAGCTGTCGCACCTGGCGGCGGGCTTGTACCTCTGGGCCCGGGTCGATCGTCGACCGGGGCGGTCCGACTCGGTGTCCTCGTCCGAGGCCCTGCGGTTCGTCGGTTCGCAGCCGGGGCTGGTTGCTGCGCTCCTCGCGGGCGAGGGCCGGTGGGCCGTGGCCGAGGGCATCGCCGACGGCACCGAGGGCGTCGGGCCGCTCGTGGCGGTCGCTCACCGGATCGGCGCCTTCGACTCCGCCCTCGAGCCCACCGGAGAGCTGCTCGACCGGCTGCCGCCGGCCACGGCGTCGGCCCGGGTGATCGACCTGGCATCGTCGAACGGCGATGCGGCCGGGAGGCTCGCCGTCCGCCTGGTCGAGAGATGGGCGGAGCGCGGCCTGCTGGGCGAGGTGCCCGGACGGGAGCGGGCTGGCCTCCTGCGGGTCCTCGCTGTCCACAACCCGCGACTCCGGACGGTGCCTGCTCTGCTGGTGGATGATCGCTCGGCGCCGCTCATCGCCGCCGCCGACGTCCTTCCGCTGGCGTGGCGCGCCCGCGCCTTGGCGCGTCACCACGGTGTGATCTCGGATGACGTCATCGGTTCGGCGTTGTCGAGATCGTGGGAGCTGGCCCGGGCTGTCAGCACCGAGCTGGGGGAGGGGTCGCCTGCGTTCCTCGGCCCGGCCCTCCGCACGCTCCCGCCCGACACGGCCCTGGACGTCATCTCCGTCCTCGAGCGGACGAGCGCCGACGCCTGGATCGGCCGTTGGACGGCCGACGCTCTGGCGCGCCTGCGCCCGAAGGATCGCATCGAGACGGCCACCCGGCTGGTGAGGACGACGCGCCGTGGCTTGCTGGCCGAGGCCGGTGAGCTGATCGTCCAGGCTCTGGAGGAGGGCGTCGTCGGGGCCCTCGCCTCCCGGCGGGCGCTCCCCGCCCTCGCGGACCTCGTCGGCGTCTTCTCCGCCGTGGAGGGTCCGTCGCCTCGGGTCCACAGCTGGCTCGTGATCTGTGGCGCGGCCCGCGAGATGCACTCCTACGACCGGACCGGCGCCCCCTGGGTCGCGGCGACCGCTGCGATGCGACTCGACCCCCCGTCCCGGGTGGCCGCCGTGGTCGCCGTGCTCGGGACGGTGCACGACCGCGTCCTCGTCTGGGAGGAGTGGTTCGCGGCCGTCGCCTCCGTCCGGGGGGCGACGACCGAGCTGGATGAGCCGTTCTGGCGGCTCCTGATCCACTCGACCTGGAGCCTCCCGCGCCAGGTCCGGTCGAGCCACGAGACCGCCACATCCGTCCGGTGCCGGGTGGCCTTGAACCTGGCGTCCGAGATCATCGAAGGCACCCTGGCGAAGACCGAGCTGAAGTCGAGGACGGTGGTCGGCTTCCTCGACGACCTGACCTCGGCCGAGCTCCGGCATCTCGAGCTCTGCGTCGATGTCGTCGACCCCCCGGAGCTGCGTCCGGCGCTCGCCAAGCTCCTCAAGTCCGGGAGCCGACGCTGATCTCGACTACCGCGGGACCTCGGTCCAGGGGAGGTCCTTGTCGACGCGGACGTCGCCGGGGAGGCCGAGGACGCGCTCGCCCAGGATGTTCTTCATGATCTCGGTGGTGCCGCCCTCGATCGAGTTGGCCCGGCAGCGGAGGAAGGCCTTCTGGGCGGTCGACAGGTCGAGGGCGTGCTCGGGGCGGACCTTCGGGTAGCCGCCGGGCATCAGCATCCCCTGCGGGCCGGACACGTCGACGGCGAACTCGGTGATGGCCTTGTTGAGGTCGGCCGAGGCCGACTTGCCGATCGAGCCCTCGGGGCCGGGCGTGCCCACGGCCCGGTTCTGCGAGGCCCGCCAGTTGGTGAGCCGCAGGACCTCGGCCCGGGACCACAGCCGCATCAGCTCGTCCTGGACGGCACCGCCGGGGCGGCCGGCGTCCCTCCACGCCCGCACGGCGAGCTGGATGATCCCCGTGCCCTTGGCCGGGATGCCGCCACCGATGGAGACCCGCTCGTTCATGAGCGTGGTGATGGCCACTCGCCACCCGTCGCCGACCTCGCCGAGGCGCTCGGCATCGGGCACGCGAGCGTCGGTGAAGTACACCTCGTTGAACTCGGCCTCGCCGGTGATCTGGTAGAGCGGCCGGACCTCGACGCCGGGGGCGTGCATGTCGACGACGAAGTAGGTCAGGCCCTTGTGCTTGGGCTGGTCGGGGTCGGTGCGGGCGACGAGCATCCCCCAGCGCGACAGGTGGGCGACGGTGGTCCAGACCTTCTGGCCGTTGACGATCCACTCGTCGCCGTCACGTACGGCGCGGGTGCCGAGGCTGGCGACGTCGCTGCCGGCGCCGGGCTCGCTGAACATCTGGCACCAGATCTCCTCGCCGGTGAAGAGCGGGCGGAGGTAGCGCTCCTTCTGGGCCGCCGAGCCGTGGGCGAAGACCGTGGGGGCGCCCATGCCGTGGCCGATGGGGTTGCGGGCGACCGGGCTGGGGGCGCCCGTGCCGGCCAGGACCTCCTGCACCACCTTCTGGAGCTTGGGGCGGAGGCCGAGACCGCCGTGGCCCTCGTCGAAGTGGACCCAGGCCAGCCCGGCGTCGAACTGGGCGCCGAGGAAGGTGGCGGGATCGGTGGTCGTCGGGGGGTGGTCGGCGACCAGCTTCTCGGCCGCCTCCCGGACCCGCGCCTCGTCGGTGTCGATCATGATCGGACCCTACTTGACCGCCCGGTCAAGTCGATCCCAGTGCCAGGTCTCGTTGACGCTCTGCAGCTGGCGGGCGCCGGCCGCGCTGGCCAGCACCCGGCTGACGCTGGTGTAGCCGGGCTCGAAGAAGAGCTGCTGACCGAGCCCCAGGACCTCGGCCAGGGCGGCGTTGATGGTGCCGCCGTGGCAGACGACGGCCACCCGCTGGCCGCGGTGGGCGGCGACGATCCGGTCGACGGCGGCGACGACCCGCCGGCGGAAGTCGGCCCGCAGCGCCTCGCCGCCTGGTCCCACCCACGCCTCGACGGCCTCGGCCCAGGCCGTCGGGTCCTGGCGCAGCTCCTCGAGCGGGATGTAGGCGTCGGCGTCGCGGTCCATCTCGGCCAGGTCGTCGTCGATGGCGACCTCGACGCCGAGCGCGGCGGCCAGCGGCGCCGCCGTCTCCCGGGCCCGGAGCAACGGGCTGGCCCAGACGGCGTCGACGGCGCCGGACCAGACCGCGGCCAGGGCGGCGGCCTGGGCATGACCCTCGGCCGACAACGGCGGATCGGCGGGCCCGCCGGCGCCCTCGATGCGGACGGGCAGGGCATGACGGATGAGCAGGAGCTCCACGGCCGGGAGCGTAGGTGGGACGGCCGAGCCCGCCGCGACCCCTACCCTCGGACCCGATGGACGGGCACGACGAGGGGATGCGCCGCCTCAGCGGGCGGCTGGCCCCGCTGCGGGACCGGCTCCGGCGCCGGGGGAGCGGGCCCAAGACGGCCTTCGTGCTGAGCGGCGGCGGCAACCTCGGTGCGCTGCAGGTCGGCATGCTCCGCGCCCTGCTGGAGCACCGGATCCTCCCCGACCTGGTGCTGGGCTGCTCCGTCGGGGCCCTGAACGGGGCGGCCATCGCCGCCGACCCCACCCTCGCCATGGTCGGCCACCTCCAGGAGCTGTGGCTGGCGCTCGAGGACCGCGACGTCCTGCCCGCGGGGCTGTTGCCGACGACCGTGCAGCTGGCCCGCAAGGGCGTGTCGGTCCACGGCAACGAGGGGCTGCGGACCGTCATCGAGGACGTCTTGCCCGCGGCCCGCTTCGAGGACCTCCAGGTGCCGTTCCAGTGCGTCGCCACCGACATCGCCGCCGCCCGTGAGGTGTGGTTCTCGACCGGATCGCTGGTCGAGCCGGTGCTGGCCTCGGCCGCCCTGCCGGCCATGCTCCCGCCGGTCGAGATCGACGGGGTGCGCTACATCGACGGCGCCGTGGTCAACGACGTCCCCGTCACTCGGGCGGTCGAGCTGGGGGCCACCACCGTCTACGTCCTCCACGTGGGTGGCTTCGACCGGCCCCGGCCCGAGCCCAAGCGGCCCTTCGACATGGCGCTCCACGCCTACTGGATCGCCCGCCGGGCCCGCTTCCGGCGCGACATGGCCGACCTGCCCGACACCGTCGAGGCGGTGCTGCTCCCGACGGGAGACGCCCCGGCCGGGCGGTTCAACGACTTCAGCCACTCGGCCGCCCTCATGTCGAGCGCCTACCAGGCGAGCGACGCTCTCCTGCGCGAACGGGCCCGGCCGGCCGTGGCTGCGGCGGCCGACACCCCACCTGACCAGGAGCTGAGCCCCACGCAGGGCGAATGAGCCGTACGGCCCATCACGGGGGGCCGGGGGACGCCGAAGGAGTGGGGACACCTCGTCACCAGCGCCCCGGGTCCCGGGGTGGCGCACCACAAACAGGAGACACACCCCGATGCTCAGCACCCAGTGGGATTTCGTTACCAGCTACGTCCGGGCTCGCTTCGGCGACACGGAGAAGGGCGCCTCGCTCGTCGAGTACGCGCTGCTCGTGGCCCTGATCGCCGTCGTCTGCATCGTCGCCGTGACGTTCCTCGGCACTAGTGGCAAGGGCAAGTTCAACAAAGTTGGTTCCTCGATCAGCAACTGATCGCGGCGGCGGCGCTCGCCGCGTCCGATCGGCCGGGAGGCGGGGTCTACGGGCCCCGCCTCTTCCGCGCGGGGAAATAGGCCGAACGACCCATCCAGGAGACCACGGAGAGTGTCGATTGGAACGCTCACAGTAAAGGCACCGCCCCCAGCGCCGCCCCCATCAGGAGACACACCAATGCTCAGCACCCAGTGGGATTTCGTCACCAGCTACGTCCGGGCTCGCTTCGGCGACACCGAGAAGGGCGCCTCGCTCGTCGAGTACGCGCTGCTCGTGGCCCTGATCGCCGTCGTCTGCATCGTCGCCGTGACGTTCCTCGGCACTAGCGGCAAGGAGAAGTTCAACAAGGTCGGTTCCTCGATCAGCAACTGATCGCGGCGGCGGCGCTCGCCGCGTCCGATCGGCCGGGAGGCGGGGTCTACGGGCCCCGCCTCCTGCGCGTCCCGGGACCACGGAGGGTGCGGCCCCGGGAGCGGCGAGCTCGGAATGAGTCGAATGGCCCATCACAGACGGTGACGGTGGGCCGAAGGAGTGGGGACACACCGTCACCAGCGCTCCCGGCCAACGGGGTGGCGCACCACACAACAGGAGACACCCCGATGCTCAGCACCCAGTGGGATTTCGTTACCAGCTACGTCCGGGCTCGCTTCGGCGACACCGAGCGGGGCGCCTCGCTCGTCGAGTACGCGCTGCTCGTGGCCCTGATCGCCGTCGTCTGCATCGTTGCCGTGACGTTCCTCGGCACTAGTGGCAAGACTAAGTTCAACAAGGTTGGTTCCTCGATCAGCAACTGATCGAGCCGCAGCCACCGGCTGCGATCTGATCTGCCGGAGAGGCGGGGTCTGCGGGCCCCGCCTCTTCCGCGCCCGGGCGTCAGCCGGCGGGGCGGATGAAGGTCTGGCACCGCTCGGGCGCCGACCCGTCCGACGAGCGGAACGCCAGGGCCTTCTGCTGCCACTCCGGGGGCGCGTCGACCAGCTCGGGGTCGTCGGCGGCCCGGTCGACCCGGTGCGTGCGCCCCCCCCGCTCGTAGGTGAGCGCCGTCTCCGGGCGCTCGGCCAGGCGCGCCTGGAGGTTGCGGAAGGGCAGCAGGACGTCGTCGTCGGCGTAGCCCTGGAGGACGGGATCGTCGGTGGCGACGATGCGCACCAGGTCCTCCTGGGCGTCGCCGACGGGGAACGTGCGCCGGACGACGAAGTGGTTGGAGTCGCCGTCGACGGTGCGGAGGTTGGCGTACATGTTCCAGCCGTAGCTGGTCTTGATCTCGAGGTAGGGGGTCAGCCCGTTGGCGACGACGAGGGCGGGCACCAGCAGCAGAGCGGCGGGCCGCACCTCGAGGATCCTGGGCTCGGGCGCGGGGCGGGTCCGCAGCACGTGGCGACCGACGACGGCGACGAGGAGCAGCGACGCCGCCTGCCACGACCACCATCGGAGCTCGAGGATCAGGTCCGGGTCGAGCTCCCGGGCCGCGACCCCGGCCACCAGCCCGGCGGGGACGACCGCGGCGAGGGCCCGACCGGCGAGCGGGACGCGCGGCCGTACGGCTCTCGCCGCGGCTGCCAGTGAGCTCGCCGGCAGGAAGCACACGAACAGGACGGCCAGCAGCGACGAGAAGTCGACGAACGAGTGGTGGCGGTCGAGGGCCAGGACCCCGTGGAAGGCGAGGGCGACGACGACCCCGACGGCCCGGGTCCGCCGCCAGACCAACAGCACGGGGATCGACAGCTCGACCGCGGCGGTGCCGACGATGACGGCCCACTCCACACCGGCGTGGCCGCCGGCCTGGAGGAACGACAGCCCCACCGAGTCGGTCGACTCGTGGAAGTAGACGACGCCGCAGCTCACGGACCGGTCGAAGAAGGCCGAGTTGAGCTTGGCGAAGGCGGCGAAGACGTAGAAGCCGAGCAGGCAGGCGCGCGCCAGCGGGAGGAACCGGGTGGCGAAGAGGGTTCCGTCGAAGCCCGCCCCCGCGGTGCTGGCGGCGACGGCGAGCACGCCGAGGCCCAGGAAGGCGGACAGCACCCAGTGGTTCCCGAGGAACGGGGCCTCGCTCCAGGTCGTGGCCAGCACGCCCAGGGCCAGGAGGCCGAGGCCCGCCGGGGCGCCGGGCCAGGCGATGGCCACGGCGATGCCGGCGGCGAGGAGCAGCTGGCTGGCGGGGGAGGCGCTGACCGGCGCGGCGAGCACGTGCCACATGGCGGCCAGGGCCCACAGCACCGAGACCACGGCCAGGGCGTCGGCGACATCGGCGGCCTTCTCGGTCACCCTGGAGGAACGTAGTGCTGGCTCCCTAGGGTCGATGGTGATGAGCGACCAGCCGATCTCCCTCAGCCCGTCGGGTCCGCCCGAGACCGTGATCGCGCCGGAGCCCGACGAGCGGCTCGCCGCCCTCGCCGCCGCCCTCGATCGGCCCGAGGCCGAGCGCCGGGACGCGGTGGCCGCCGTGGTCGCCGGCGCCCCCCGGTTCCTCGACGGCTGGGCCCGCCTGGGTCAGCTCGGCCGCGACGACGTCGAGGCCTACGCCGCCTTCCGGGTCGGCTACCACCGGGGCCTCGACACGCTGCGGGCCAACGGGTGGCGGGGCACCGGCTACGTGCGCTGGCAGCACGAGTCGAACCGGGGCTTCCTCCGCGCCCTCCACGGCCTCGAGCGGGCCGCAGCACGCATCGGCGAGGACGACGAGGCCGAGCGCTGCGCCCTCTTCCTCCACCAGCTCGACCCGGCCTGGCCCCCAGCCGACCTCGATTGACCCGAACTTTGAGCGGCTCACATCGGTATTCGATGTCAGGCGCTCAAAGGTCGGCGGTGCTCAGTCCTCGGCGAGGTAGATGGTGCGCTGCTCGGAGTAGAGGTCCATGGCGGCGGGGCCGAGCTCGCGGCCGAGGCCGCTCTGCTTCATGCCACCGAAGGGGGTCTCGACCCGCACCGACGAGTGGGTGTTGACCGACAGGGTGCCGGTGCGGAGACGCTTGGCGACCCGGATGGCCCGGGTCGAGGAGCCCGTCCACAGCGAGCCCGACAGGCCGTAGTCGCTGTCGTTGGCGATGCGGACGGCCTCGTCCTCGTCGTCGAAGGGGATGACCGAGGCGACCGGGCCGAAGATCTCCTCCCGGGCGATGCGCATCCCGTTGTCGACGTCGGCGACCACGGCGGGGGAGAGGTAGAAGCCGGGCCGGTCGAGGACCTCGCCGCCGGTGACGAGGCGGGCGCCCTCACCGGCGCCGATGCCGAGGTAGTCCAGCGAGACCTGGCGCTGGCCGGCGCTGACCATCGGGCCCATCTCGGTGGCGTCGTCCAACGGCTCGCCGACGACCACCTTCTCGGTGGCGGCGGCGAAGGCGTCGACGAAGGCGTCGTAGGCCGAGCGCTCGACCAGGATCCGGCTCCGGGCGCAGCAGTCCTGGCCGGCGTTGCCGAACACGGCCATCGGGGTGGCAGCGGCGGCCTTCTCGACGTCGGCGTCGGCGAACACGACGCTCGCCGACTTGCCCCCGAGCTCGAGGCTGACCCGGGTGATCGTGTCGGCCGACTGCTTGAGGATGTGGGCGCCGGTCGCGGTCTCGCCGGTGAAGCCGACCTTGGCCACCCGGGGATCGCCGACGAGCTGGTCGCCCAGCGACGCGCCGGGACCGGCCAGGACGTGGACGGCGTCGGCCGGGACCCCGGCCTCGACCAGGATGTCGCCCAGCACGAGAGCGGTGAGCGGGGTCAGCGACGCCGGCTTGAGGATGATCGGGTTCCCGCAGGCCAGGGCGGGGGCGACCTTCCACGAGGCGATCAGCAGCGGGAAGTTCCACGGCACGATCAGGGCGCAGACGCCGACCGGCTCCCGCAGGGTGAGGGCGATCCCGCCGTCCATCACCGGGATGGTGGCGCCGAGGTGCTTGTTGGCGAACCCGGCGTAGTACTCGAAGGTGCGGGCCGCGGCCTCGACCTCCCAGCGGGCGTCGCCGATGGGGTGGCCGGCGCCGGTGGCCTCCAGGTGGGCGATCTCCTCGGCCCGCTCGCGCAGCAACGCGGTGACCCGGGCGAGGACCCGGCCCCGCTCGGTCGCGCTGGTGCGCGGCCACTCGCCCTGGCCGTCGCCGAAGGCCCCGAAGGCGGCGGCGACGGCCCGCTCGACGTCGGCCGGCCCGGCCTGGGCGACGGTGGTGAAGGGCTCGCCCGTGGCCGGGGCGATCACGTCGCGGGTCGTCCCGTCGGCCGCCTCCTGGCGGGCTCCGGAGACGACGAGGAGGTGGGTGTCGGACATGCCTCTCCTGGCTCGTTCGGGTCCCGGGGTGGGGACGCGGCATCATACGGCCGGCCTCCCTGCCGACCGGCACGGAGCAGACGCACGACGAGGGAGCAGGAATGGGTCGGTTGGACGGCAAGGTGGCGCTGATCACGGGCGCCGCCGGCGGCATGGGCCGCGTGGCCAGCGAGATGTTCGCGGCCGAGGGGGCCAAGGTCGCCGCCATGGACCTGAAGGGCTGCGACGACACCGTCGCCGCCGTCACCGCGGCCGGGGGCGAGGCCGTCTCGATCGTCGCCGACGTCACCGACGGGGCCAGCGTCGATGCCGCCGTGGCCGCCACCGTCGACGCCTTCGGCGGGCTGACGATCCTCTACAACAACGCCGGTGTGAGCCTGGCCGACGACGACGGGGTCACGACCACGTCCGAGGAGACGTGGGCCACGACGATGGACGTCAACGTCGCCGGTCTCTGGCGCTGCTGCCGGGCCGGCATCCCGGCCATGGAGGCCAGCGGCGGTGGCTCGATCATCAACGTGGCCAGCTTCGTCGCCCACGTCGGCGCCGCCACCCCGCAGCTCGCCTACACCACGTCGAAGGGCGCGGTGCTCTCGATGACGCGGGAGATGGCCGTGATCTACGGGAAGTCGGGCATCCGGGTCAACGCTCTGTGCCCCGGCCCGGTGCTCACCCCGCTGCTGGCCAAGTTCCTCTCCGACGACGCCAAGCGCCAGCGCCGGCTCGTGCACATCCCCATGGGCCGCTTCGGCGAGGCCGCCGAGATGGTCCAGGGCGCCCTGTTCCTCGCCTCGGACGAGTCGTCGTACATGACCGGCCAGTCCCTCCTCATCGACGGCGGGATCACCGCCGCCTACACGACCCCGGAGTAGAGCCATGCCGCTTGGAGGGATCCTCACCGCCGACGAGCTGCGACAGGTCGTCCGCAACGACGCCGTCGACACCGTCCTCGTCTGCTTCCCCGACATGCAGGGACGGCTGATGGGCAAGCGGGTCACCGGCACGTACTTCGTCGACAACGTGCTCGACGGCACCATCGAGGCCTGCGACTACCTGCTCGCCGTCGACGTCGACATGACCCCGCTGCCGGGCTACACGTTCGCCAACTGGGACACCGGCTACGGCGACATGTCGGCGGTGCCCGATCTCGCCACCCTGCGGCTGGTGCCGTGGATCCCCAAGACGGCGCTGGTGATGTGCGACCTCGTCAAGGAGGGGACCACCGAGCCGATCGAGGTCTCGCCCCGGGCGATCCTGCGGCGCCAGCTGGCGCGGGCGGCCGACCTCGGTCTCACGGTGAAGATCGGGGCCGAGCTGGAGTTCTTCCTGTTCAAGGACACCTACGCCGAGGCCAAGGAGAAGCGGTACCAGGACCTGACGCCCCACTCGGACTGGATCGAGGACTACCACATCCTCCAGACGACCCGGGACGAGTACCTCATCCGCCAGATCCGCAACGGCATGGACGCCGCCGGCGTGCCCGTCGAGTTCTCCAAGGGCGAGGCCGGCTACGGCCAGCACGAGATCAACCTCGTCTACGCCGAGGCGCTCGAGATGGCCGATCGCCACGCCATCTACAAGAACGGGGCCAAGGAGATCGCCGCGGCCAACGACGTGGCGATCACGTTCATGGCCAAGTGGACGATGGACGACGTCGGGTCGTCGTGCCACATCCACTCGTCGGTGTGGGGCGACGGGGGCACTCGCTCGATGGCGCTGATGGACGACGGGTCCACCCCCGTCGGTGGCTTCTCGCCGACGGTGCAGCACTGGCTGGGGGGGCTGGTGGCGGCGTCGCGCGAGCTGACGTGGCTCTTCGCCCCCAACGTGAACTCCTACAAGCGGTTCATGCCCGACTCGTGGGCGCCCACCGCCATCGCTTGGGGCGACGACAACCGCACCTGCGGGCTGCGCATCGTCGGCCACGGCGCCCACCGCCGGGTCGAGAGCCGCATCCCCGGCGCCGACGTCAACCCGTACCTGGCCTACGCCGGGGTGATCGCCGCCGGTCTCCACGGCATCGAGAACGAGCTCGACCCCGGTCCCGCCTTCGAGGGCAACGCCTACGAGTCGAAGGACGTGACCCGGATCCCGTCGACCCTCGTCGAGGCCATCGACCTGTTCGAGCAGTCCGAGATCGCCCGCTCGGCCTTCGGCGCCGACGTCCACCACCACCTCCTCAACACCGCCCGCCAGGAGTGGCTCGCCTTCAACCGCACCGTCACCGACTGGGAGCTCCTCCGCGGCTTCGAACGGCTGTAGGTCACTCCTGGCCGTCGGGTTGGTCGGGGGCGAAGGGCCACTCCTCGAAGGAGGAGCAGCGGCCGTCGGCGTCGAGCCGGACGATCCAGAGGTCGCGCCAGCGGTTCCCGGTGGCCTCGTAGTCCACCGCGACCCGGGCGACGCCGGTGTCGCCCTCGACGGCGACGACCTCCGCGGTGAGGGTGAACGCCTCGTCGGGGCCCCGGCGCCCGGCGTCCCAGAAGGCCGCCAGGGCCTCGAGCCCGACGATCGGCGCCCTCCACGGCGAGGTCAGGTAGGTCGCCCCCTCGGCGAACAGGTCGGCGATCCCCTCGGTCCCGGCCGTCCGCCACGCCCGCTCGTACCGCTCGATCCAGTCCGTCAGCTCGGCGCGCTCCATCGCCCCACCCTGCCCGACGGCCGGTACGGTCGGCGCCATGGCAGCACCTGGTGGATCCGGACCGATCGGGCCGTTCCCCGAGGGGGTGAGCGGCGAGGAGGCCGAGGCCGAGTACGACAAGCTGCGGCGGCGGGTGCTGTGGTCGCTGCCGTACGGGCTCTACGTGCTGGGCAGCCGGGACGGCGAGCGCCGCAACGGCATGACGATCAACTGGGTCACGCAGGTGAGCTTCGACCCGAAGCTGGTGGGCGTCGGGGTGGAGAAGACGGCCCTCACCCACGAGCTGGTCACGGCGAGCGGCGTCTTCAGCCTCAACACGATCAGCCGGGAGGACCGGGCCATCGTCCGCAAGTTCACCAAGCCGGTCGAGGTCGACACCGACGCCATGACCCTCAACGGCTTCCCGTTCCACGACGGGGCGACCGGCGCACCGATCCTCGACCAGGCGCCGGCCTACGTCGAGTGCGCGGTGCGTCAGGCCGTCGACGTGGGCGGCCACACGTTCTTCATCGGCGAGGTCGTCGCCGCCGGGTTCCAGCATGCCGAGGACACCGAGGTCCTCCGCATGGAGGACACCCGCATGTCCTACGGAGGCTGAGCGCAGCGAAGCCGACCAGGCCAGCAACGAGGCTGATCAGCCCGTGGCGAAGAGGTTGCCCTGGGTCGAGCGGGGCTCGCTCCGGGGCCGCGTGAAGTGCTTGGACAGGGTGTTGATCTGGCCCTGGTAGTTGGACGCGATCTCGGCGCCGTAGAGGAACTCGGGCCGCGTGACCATGTGCGAGTAGGTCATCCAGCAGACCCGCTGGCCCTGCTCGACCACGAACGGGACGTCGTGGGCCCGCACCTCGAGGGTCGCCTGGCTGCCGTGGTCGCCGTCGTTGCCCCACCCGGCGCTGGTGTCGAAGCCGAAGCCGGGGTCGAAGAAGCCGGCGTAGTGGGTGCGGACCTCACCGCTGCGGACGTCGTAGGGGACCATCTCGGCGGCCAGATCGGGCGGGATGGTGATCGCCTCGCGGGAGAGCAGGAGGTAGAACTCCTCGGGCTCGAGCACCAGCCGCTCGTGGTCGACGTCCCGGTAGACGGGCTCCCAGAAGCGCTGCCACTGCTGCTCGCGGTCGTCGAAGTCGAGGACCTCGGTGTTGCGCTTGGCCCGGTAGCCGACGACGCCGTTCTCGTCGCCTCGCAGGTCGAGGGTGAGGCCGAGGCCCTCGTCGGTGATCGGCATGGGGACCTTGTTGCCGGTCTCCGG
>DASVEC010000529.1:0-8275 GCA_036380755.1 Iamia sp.
TGCACCGGCGGGCGGCGTGGAAGGACGTCTGGCCCGACCGCTGGGACCTCGCCTTCGGCGGGATCTGCGCCGTCGGCGAGCCGTGGGTCGACGCCGCCCGGCGTGAGCTGGCCGAGGAGGCCGGTCTCGCCGCCGCCCTCACCCCCGTGGCCGAGGGGCGCTACGAGGACGGGTCGGTGGCCGAGGTGGCCCACGTCTTCACCGCCCGCACCGACGACGAGCCGACCTGTCCCGACGGCGAGGTGACCGAGGTGGCGTGGGTGCCGGTGACCGACCTCAGGGGCTGGGTCGCCGAGCGCCCCGTCTGCCCCGACTCCGTCGCCCTCGTGCTGCCGCACGTGGCTCCCACCTAGGGTCCACCGGGTCATGACCGGCCTCACGATCGCCCTGCTCGTCCTGGCCGCGCCCGTCGCCCTCGTGAACTGGGTGGGCACGGCCACCGACGACCGCCGGCTCGTGTGGGCGGCCAAGCCCACCACCCTGGTGCTCCTGGTCCTCGCCGCCCTGGCCATCGACGCCGAGGACCCCACGGTGCGGCTCTGGTTCGTCCTGGGGCTCCTGCTGTCGCTGGCCGGCGACGTCTTCCTCATGCTCCCGGAGGAGACCGATCTCCCGCTGCCTCCGTTCCTGCTCGGTCTCGGCTCGTTCCTGCTCGGCCACATCGCCTACGTCGTCGGCATGGCCAGCGACCTCGACTCGTGGGCCTTCGTGATGATCGGCGTGCTGGTCGTGGCGGCCGCCGGCGGCGTCGTGGCCCCCCGGATCGTGGGCGGCGTCCGCCAGACGAGCCCCGACCTCGTGGTCCCGGTCCTGGCGTACATGGCGGTGATCTCGACCATGGTCGTGTTCGCGTTCGGGCGGGGATCGGCGATCGGGATCGTCGGCGCCCTGCTGTTCTACGCGTCCGATGCCATCCTGGCCTGGAACCGCTTCGTCACCCCGTCCCGCACCCTCCAGATCGCCGTCATGGTCACCTACCACCTGGCCCAGCTCGGCCTCGTGCTCTCGCTGTTGGGATGACGGTGCGCGCCCGGCTCGTCGTCCTCGCCCTGGCCGCGGCGGCGATGGTCGCGGGCGGGTGCGGGAAGCCGGCGGTGCTCGACGGTGCCCGGTCGGAGGACCGCATCGGCGAGCGCCTGGCCGAGGCCTACGGCGTCGAGGTGGGTCCGGTGGCGTGCCCCGACGACGTGGAGGTGGACCGGGGGGCCACGTTCACCTGCACGGCCCGGGTGGGCGACGAGCGGGTCGAGGTGGACGTCCGCCAGACCGACGGCGAGGGCACCCTCGAGGTCGAGTCCCGGGCGGCGATCCTCTCGACGCCCCGGGTCGAGGAGGACATCGCCGCCACGCTCGCCGACCGCTTCGAGCGCGACGACGTCGAGGTCACCTGTGAGGGCCCCGAGGTGCGCACCGAGGCGCCCGAGGCCACCTTCACCTGCGAGGCGGTCGACGGCGACGAGACCAAGGCCGTCGAGGTCCGCGTCCGCGACACCCGCGGCGCCCTCGCCTACACCTTGCGCTAGTCGACCGAGGTGGGGGAGGGGACGCCCGGCGGAGGGGCCTCGCCCCGTTCGACCCGGTCGCGGCCGAGGGCCTTGGCCCGGTAGACGGCCTGGTCAGCCGCCGCGACCAGGGCGTCGGGGTCGACCGAGGTCGTGACGGTGACGATGCCGGCCGAGAAGGTCTGGCCCATCGGCGTGCGCCGGGCCATGCGGGCCACGACGAGCCCGGCGTCCTCCACACCGGTCTCCGGCATCAGCACGACGAACTCCTCCCCACCCCACCGGGCCAGGACGTCGGAGCTGCGCAGGGCGCTCGACCACCCGCTGGCGGCGGCCTTCAGGAGCTGGTCGCCGACGAGGTGGCCGTGGGCGTCGTTGAAGGCCTTGAACCGATCGAGGTCGAGCACGGCGACCGAGAGAGGCCGGCCGGTCCGGCTGACGCGGGCGATCTCACGGGTCAGGTGGTCGTCCCACCCCCGGCGGTTGGGGAGCCCGGTCAGCGGGTCGAGGCGGGTCATGGCCTCGAGCTGGTCGACCAGCTGGGCCCGGTCGGCGATCGCCGCCACCTCGTCGGCGAGGAGCGGGAGGGCGAACGACGCCCGGGGCGGGATGCGACGTCGGGGCGCCCGCCAGGCCACGACCAGGTCGACGGTGGCCCGGCCCCCGTGCCCGATCCCCGGCTGGTGGACCCAGGCCCGCATCCCCAGCACCTCGGAGACCCCGCCGCGGGTGGCCTCGTCGGCCTCGGTGTCCAAGATGACCTGGGCCTCATGGGTCTCGAGGGCCCGCCACACGGCCGGGGGGACGACGTCGGGCGGCAGCACGGCCGCCGGGACCTCCCTGCCCGCCGAGGCGGTGACCCGCACGCCGCGGCCATCGGGTTCGAGCAGCACGGCCATGTCGGCCCCGGTCAGCTCGATCGCCAGACGGCAGACGTCCGCGCGCGGGTCGCGCCGGCCGGCGGTCCGGCCCAGCCGGGCGACCTGGCCGACGACCCATCGCTCCTGGGTGGTGCGGCGCACCAGCTCGTGGACGACCATCCCGATCACGCCGGCGACCACCGTGAACAGCAGCGTTCGCCGCCACTCGGTGTCGGGGTAGTGGTCGCCGTCCATGAGGACGATGGGCGCGGTGGTGGTGACCGCGGTGAGGGCCAGGCTGATGAGGACCTGGGCCCGGTTGCCGTAGGCGGCCATCCACACCACGACCAGCAGGAGCATGATCGAGAAGCCGGACCGGGCGCCGCCGCCGACCTCGCGCACGAAGGCCACGTTGGCGCAGTAGAGGACGGCGATGCCCAGCCGGGGCCACTCGGGGAGGCGCTCCCAGGGGACGACCACGATCAGGGCGGCGATGCCCAGGAACCCGAGGCCGGCCACAGCCAGGCCGGAGAAGCGGCCGGGCTCGCCCGGCGGGAGGGCCACGATCACCAGCGCCACCGCCAGCAGCACGAGGAAGGGCAGCACCCGGCGGCGCCGGTCGGCGCGGGTCGACACCGAGTCCCATGGGCGCCGGGGGCCGGCGGTCAGGATCCTGCGGAGGGGGGCCACGGTGCGGAGGGAAGGTCGCCGGTCGTGCCACGTCCCTGGCATGGCACTAGAGGGTGATGCGCGCATCACCCCGATGGGCTATCCGTCGGTCAGGCCGAACCGTCCTTGAGGGCCGAGGCCAGATCGCCGGCGACCCGCTCGCGCAGGGCCACGCCGGCCCGCATGCGCTCGCGGTGCTGGGCGATGGGCTTGTCGCCCTGGGGGACGGGGTGCTCGGCCAGGAAGCCCTCGACGGCGTGGGCCAGGCTCGGATCGGTGATCGTGCGGATGCCGTTGAGCATCCGGCTGATGCTGTTCGAGGGGAAGCGGCCCAGGGCCTCGTCCCAGTGCCGGGCGAGGAAGTCCCACGTGCGCGCCGACTGGACCCGGTTGGCGATCGACCGTCCGATGACGAAGGGGGCGTCCTGGGTGCGCACGTCGTCGGTGAGGCACATGGCGAGGAAGGCATCGGCCTCGGCGTCACCCGGGAAGTCGGCGAGCACGCCGAGGTAGCGGAGCCGCTCCTGGGGCGTGGCCCCGCGGCCCGACCGCTGCCGGAACGTGGCGAAGCGCTCGGCCCCGCCCTCGGCGGCGAGCACGCGCAGGGCGGCGTCGAACAGGTCGGTGTCGACCGTCTCGCCGGCATCGGCCCGCTCGAGCAGGGCCTGAGCCCGTTGCCGGGTCTCGGGGTCGGCGCCGGTGGTGCCGAGCGCGGTGGTGAGCGACCCCCGCAGCGCCGCCGTGCGCGCCGGCTCGCCGGGCACGGGGTCGAGGCCGACGCGGCGCAGGGCGGGACCGGCGAAGGCCCGCACCCAGGCCTGGAGGTGGGGCCGCACGTCGTCGCCGACGAGGCGGTCGAGCCCGGCGACGACGCCGAGCACCCGCTGCCACACCGACAGGTCGGTCTCGTCGGCGTAGCGCCGGAGCAGGTCGAGCACCTCGCCCACACCGATCGACCCGGCCATCAGCGACGCCCAGGCGTCGTCGACGAGGCCGTAGCGCTCCAGCGGCGTGATGCCCGGGGCGCGGGCCGCGGCGGCCAGCCCGGCGGCGTCGTAGCGCACCCGGAAGAACCCCGACCCGCCGCTGTTGGCCAGCACCCAGTCGGGCTCGGTGGGCAGGGCGACCTCGGCCGCCGTGCCCTCGACGAGGACCTTCTCCAGCCCGGTGGCGCCGTCGGCGGCGCCCCAGCGGACGAGGACGGGAACGATCCACGCCGTGCTGTCGGACTCCGGCCCGTCGCCGGTGTCGTAGAGGAACCGCTGCTGGGCCAGACGGACGGTGGCGCCGTCGACCGTGACGGCCACCTCGGGGTGGCCGCCCTGGAAGATCCAGGTGTCCATCAGCCGGCGCACCGGCTCGCCGGTGGCCTCCTCGATGGCGTCCCACAGGTCGGTGGTGGCCGTGTTCCCGTGGGCGTGGCGGCTGATGTAGAGACGGATGCCTTCGCGGAAGCGATCCTCGCCCAGGTACTGCTCGAGCATGCGGACGACGGCCGCGCCCTTCTCGTAGGTCAGGACGTCGAACATGCCCTCGGCGTCGGCCGGCGAGACGACCTCGAACTCGATGGGCCGGGTCGTGGTGAGGGCGTCGGTGTCGTAGGCCGCGGTGCGGGAGATCCCGAAGTCGGTCCATCGATCCCACTCGGGCCGGAAGGCGTCGGTGCAGCGCAGCTCCATGAAGGTGGCGAAGGCCTCGTTCAGCCAGATGCCCTCCCACCACCGCATCGTGACCAGATCGCCGAACCACATGTGGGCGATCTCGTGGTGGATCACGTCGGCGACCCGCTGGAGCTCGCCCTGGGTCGAGCGCTCGGGATCGACGATCAAGAGGGCGTCGCGGAAGGTGACGCAGCCCAGGTTCTCCATGGCGCCGAAGGCGAAGTCGGGCACCGCCACGAGGTCGAGCTTGTCGGCGGGGTAGGGCACGCCGAAGTACTCGGTGAAGTGGCGCAGGGCGAAGGCGCCGGACTCGAGGGCGAAGGCGGTGAGGTCGCCCTGGCCGGCCCGGTGCACGATGCGCAGCGGCACGCCGTCGACGTCGACCGGGTCGGTCGCCTCCAGCGGGCCGACGATGAAGGCCACGAGGTAGGTCGACATCAGCATCGTCTCGGCGAAGGTGACCCGATGGCGTCCGCCCTCGATGGGCTGGCGGCCCGTCTCGGCCGCGTTGCTCACGGCGAAGAGGTCCGCGGGCACGTCGAGGGTGACGGCGAAGATGGCCTTCAGATCGGGCTCGTCCCAGCACGGGAAGGCCCGCCGGGCGTCGGTGGCCTCGAACTGGGTGGTGGCGATGACCCGCTCGGCACCGTCGTCGTCGGTGAAGGTCGACCGGTAGAAGCCCCGCAGCTTGTCGTTGAGGATCCCGCGGAAGGCGAGGTGCACGGTGGCGGGCCCGGGATCGAGCGGCGTGCCGCCGAGGACGAGGGTGGCCCGCTCGTGCTCCTCGTCGAGGGTCACCGTCACCTGGTGGTGCATGCCGTCGACCTCGACCGAGGCCTCGTCGACGTCCAGCTCGATGGCGTTCAGGACCACCTCGGAGACGGGCTCGACGACCTCGACCTCGATCGCCACCGTGCCCGAGAACGTGGCCGCGTCCAGGTCGGGCGTCAGTCGCAGGTCGTAGCGGCGGGGGAGGACGGTGCGGGGCAGGCGGTACGGGTTGTCGGCCATCGCGGCGACCCTACCGGGACGTCTCCGACGGCGGGATGGGCGACCCTCATGGTGGCGCGGTCGTGGAGGTCGTGGAGGTGGTGGTGGCGGCGGGGACGGCGAGTCGCTCGTCGAGGTCGGCCCGGACGGCCGCCTGGTCGAGGACGGCGGTGTGGGTGCCGGCGTCGGCCAGGAACCTCCGCCACTGCTCGCGGGTGGCGGGTTCCAGCGACCGGACGAGGACCTCGGCGGCGTCGGCCACGGCCTCGGGGATGTCCGTCAGGATCTTCCCGTCGGGCGCCGATGCGCCGGGCTCGGTCCGGGCCCACACGGTCAGATCGACCTCCGGTGCGGCGGACCCGTAGCGCGCCGTCCACGGCGCGGTGGTGAAGGTGAGGACCTGGAGGTCGGGTGGGCCGGAGTCCACCCCGGCGGGGACGGCATCGGGCCGCCGGCGGTAGTACCCGGAACCCGGTGGGCCCAGCGTGTAGACCAGCTCGATACCGGTGTCGGTCGTCAGCGTCACCTCGACGAGGGTGCGGGGCGAGGGCGGCAGGGCCCACCGGTCGGCCACCCTGAACCCGGCCGGCACCACGTCGAGAGGGCTGCTGTCCGCCGCCACCTCCCGGGCGAACGCGATGAGCTCGTCGCCGGTGAGCCCGGTGCTCTCGAGCCCCCAGGCCACGTTGTCGACAGTCCAGGAGAGCTGATGGTCCGATCCGGCGGTGCCCTGGCGGATCGACCCGACCCCCGCGTCGCCGAGGTCGACGTTCGTCGTGTCGAACTCCCTCTCCGGGACCGCCACCACGGCACCGCCGGGGCCCATGTCGGTGGCGTCGGCCTCGCAGGGCCACATGTAGAGCACCACGGCGGCGGCGGACTCCGATCGGACCCAGCGGATGCCCCGGACCGGCGTCTCCTCCCCCCCGAAGCACACAGGCACCTCGGAGCGGAGCGCCGTCACCGACGTGACGCTCCACCCCTCGGGCAGGTCGACGGGCACGTACCAGCCGGTCGCATCGACGATGGCGCCGCCGACCTCGTTGAACTGGTCACGCGAGGCGCTCCGGGTCGCCGCGACCACGGCGCCGGTCAGGGCCACCACCAGCACGGCCGCGGCCACGGCCAACCCGCGCGACCACCGGCGCGGCGTCGGGACCCCCCGGATCGTGTGCTCCTCGCCGAGCACTCGCGACCGGATGGTGTCCCATGCCGGGTCCACCGGCGCCGACGCGGCGGCGGCCAGGGCGGCCCGCAGCCGGGCCTCTCCGGGATGGGCGGTGTCGAGGTCAGCGGGCATCGTCGAGCACCTCCTCCAGCGACGCGAGGCCGCGGTGGATCAGCGAGCGGACGGTGGCCGGCCGGGCGCCGAGGACGGCGGCGATGTCCTCGGTCGACAGGTCGGCCCAGAAGCGGAGGACGATGGCGGCGCGGCGCCGCTCGGGCAGCTGCTGCACGGCCTGCCAGACCTCGTCGAGGTCCGAGGGCAGAGGGGGTGGTGGCGCGTGGGTGGGCGGAGGGTCGGGGTTGCGCTCCACCGTCCGGCGTCGGCGCCCGTGGTCGCGGCACAGGTTGACGAGGGCCGTCCGCAGGTACGCCGAGGGGCTGTCGGCGTCGGCGACGCGCCCGGCCACGCGGACGAACGCCTCCTGGGCCAGCTCCTCGGCCCGGTGGTGGTCACCGACGAGGAGGCGGGCCAGCCGGACCGATGCCGCGTACTGGTCCCGGTAGAGCTGCTCCAGCACGGCGAGGGGGTCGCCCGCCCCCATCGACCCCCTCGCCGTACTCGCCGGTTCCCGCCGGGGATCTCCAGGCACAGGCGCCACGGGTCCCACACCACTCCCCGACGTTCGACCCGCCCCGAGCGTTGCAGCGCGGCCGAAGTTTTCCTCACCAACCTCGATAGGTCGGGTCCCGGCGCTCGACGAAGGCGGCGATGCCCTCCTGGGCGTCGTCGGTGTGCATGGTGAGCTCCTGGGCGAGGGCCTCGTCGGCGAAGGCGCCGGCCCGGTCCGTCTCGAGCGACCGGTTGACGAGCGCCTTGGTGAGGGCGAGGGCCCGGGTCGGTCCGGCGGCCAGCCGGGCGGCCCACTCGGCCGCGGTGGCCTCCAGCTCGTCGGCCGGGACGACCCGGTTCACCAGGCCGATGCGCTCGGCGTCGGCCGCGGCGACGGCGTCGCCGAAGAACATCAGCTCCTTGGCCCGCTGCGGGCCGACGAGACGGGGGAGCAGGTAGGCGCCGCCGCCGTCGGGCACGATGCCGCGGCGCACGAAGACCTCGATGAACCGGGCCGTGTCGGCCGCCAGCACGAGGTCGCAGGCGAAGGCCAGGTGGGCACCGATGCCGGCGGCGGTGCCGTTGACGGCGGCGATCACCGGGACCTCGCAGTCGAGCACGGCGGCGATGAGGCGCTGGGCGCCGTCGCGGATCGTCCGGCCGACGTCGCCGACGGCCCGCTCGGGCGCGCCCTCGGGCCGGACTGCGGCCGTCCGGGACGCCCGCAGGTCGGCGCCGGTGCAGAACGCCTTCCCGGTGGCGGTGACGACGACGGCCCGGGTGGCCAGGTCGGTCGACGCCGCGCCGAGCAGGTCG
>DASVEC010000530.1:0-5300 GCA_036380755.1 Iamia sp.
AGCCGGCTGCCGTGGCGGAGGAGCGGCCTCGCGTCGGCCGCCCGCCCCGGATCAGTCGGGAGATGATCGCGGCCGCCGCCCACGAGCTCGGGCTCGACGGGCTCACGTTGAAGGCCGTCGCCGACCACCTGGGCGTGAGCATCGCCGCCCTCTACCACCACGTCTCCAGCAAGGACGACCTGATGCGGGCGGCGGCCGAGTACTCGGCCAGCCGGGTGCCGCTGCCCGAGGACCGGGGCCAGCACTGGGCGGTGTGGCTGCTCGAGTGGGCGACCTACACCCGCACCGCCTTCCTGGCCCAGCCCGGTCTGCTCTCGCAGTACCTCGAGGGCGCCATCTCGGCCGAGTCGATCGCCGGCAACGTCGACACCATCCTCGGCCACCTGGTCGGCCAGGGGTTCACCATCATCGAGGCCGACGCCGCCTACGGCCTGGTGATGTCGTGCGCCCTCGGCTCGGCCGTCAACGTGATCCGGGAGACCGAGGCCGAGGCCGCCGGCCGGAGCGTGCAGCCCACCCACGAGGAGGTCCTCGCCGCCCACGCCCCCGACGAGCTGGTCCACCTGCGGGCCCTGCTCGCCGCGGCCCACGCCCACGGGCGCCGGTCCTTCGAGGACCAGATCGCCACGGTCATCCGCGGCATCGCCGCCGACCGGGGCCTGCGGTGGCCCCCCATCGCCGCCGTCCTCGCGGACGCAGAGCGCTGAGGTCACCCCTCCTCGACCAGGTCGACCAGCTCGAGGACGGGGTCGCTCTTGCGGCCGGGCTCGTCGGAGCCGCACACCGGCTGGGGCACGCGGCCGACCTGGCGGACGCGGGCCCGCCACGCCGAGCCCGCCCCCGTGACCCGCACCTCCCACTCGTCGGGTGCCGGCTCGTCGACCACCGCTGCGGCGCGGGCGCCGTCGAGCCACCCCCAGCCGACCCGGGCGAGGATCCGGGCCTCGACGACCTGGGCCGCGGGGTGGGTGACCGCGGTGGAGCCGCGGTAGTGGCCGATCAGGTCGGCCGGCGGGCGGGAGCGAGCGACGATGGCGGCCAGCAGGTCGTCGTCGAGCCAGGCCCACGCCGTGCCCGACGGGAGCACGACGGCCGTCGGGGCGAAGCGGTGCCCGCCGAGGTGGCCCGAGCGCCACAGGGCGACGTCGGGCCCGAGCGCAACCTGCTGGGCCAGCGCCGTGCCCATCGACCCGCAGCACCGGTCCCGCGCCCCGTGCCCGCAGATCAGGACGTCGGTGCCGGGCGCCGCGTGCGCCCCGCCGATCATGGCGGTCACGGTCGCCGGCACCTCGGCCGGATCGACGGTGGCCGCATGCCGCCGGTACCCCGAGAACGCTCCGTCCCCCGCCACGTGCACCACCACACGCACGAGCGAACTCGGGGGAGTAGACGCCCGGTTCTGGGCGTCTACTCCCCCGAGTTCGACGGGGGTGGCGTCGGCGTCGGGGGCGACGGCGTGGAGGCGGGCGGTGGGGGCGAGGGCGGCGAGGGCCTGGTGGGCGGGGAGGGTGCCGACATCGGCCGGCCACGGCAGCGGCGTGTCGACGAGGACGTGGACCGGGGCCGCGACCGCGGTGCCGACGGCGGCCAGCCCCTGAGCCCGGGCCTGCGGCGAGCACCGGAGGTCGAGGCTCACCCGAGCACCCCGGCGACCAGCTCGCGGGTCAGCACCTTGCCCACGTCGTTGCGGGGTAGGACGTCGATCGCCTCGACGCGCACCGGCACCTTGTAGGGCGCCAGGTGCTCGCGGCACAGGGCGACCAGGTCCTCGACCACGAGCTCGGCCCCCGGTGCGGCGACGACGAAGGCCCACGGCACCTCGCCCAGCCGCTCGTCGGGGAGGCCGGCGACGGCCACGTCGGCCACCGACGGCGAGAGCCGCAGGACCTCCTCGACCTCGCCGGGGAAGACCTTGTTCCCGCCCCGGTTGATCATGTCGCCGAGTCTGCCGTCGATCCACACGAACCCGTCGGCGTCGATCCGGGCCACGTCGCCGGTGCGGAACCAGCCGTCGTCGGTGAGCCGGTCGTCGAGGTCGCGCCCGTCGGCGTAGCCGGCCGACAGGGTCGGGGTGCGCACCTGGAGCTCGCCGCTCTCCGGGTCGACCCGGGCCTCGACACCGGCGTGGGGCCGCCCGACGGCGCCCAGCTTCTCGGGGTGCTCCTTGGCGTCGGCCCCGGTCCACCCGATGATCTCGCCGCCGATCTCGGTCTGGCCGTAGCAGTTGAGGATGGCGATCCCGAAGCGATCGCGGAAGCGACGGGCCTGCAGCGGCGACAGGGGGGCGGTGATGCTGCGGACGTAGCGGAGCGGGGCCAGCGAGGTGATGCGCTCGTCGTCGCTGAGCATCGTCATGGCCGCCGGCGGCAGCACCGTGGAGCGGATCGCGAACCGCTCGACCAACCGGGCGAACTCCTGGGTGTCGAAGCCCTCCATCACCACGACGGGAGCGCCGACCGCCCGGGCGAACAGCACCTGGTAGATCCCGGCCCACAGCGAGAGCGACACCGGGACCAGGTTGGGCATCGGCGGGCCCGAGGACGGCTTGGATCGCAGCGAGGCGACGACGTTCTCCAGCAGCGGGAGCACGCCGCGGTGGGTGAGCAGCACCGGCTTGGGTCGCCCGGTCGTGCCCGACGTCAGCTGGACCAGGGCGACGTCCGGGTCGAACCGTCGGTTGCCCGCCACCCCCGGCCGCAGCGTCGCCCGGCCGGCGGCGATGACGACCACCGGGAGGTCGCCGAAGCGGTCGGCGTGCTCGGGGGTGGTGACGACGGCGGCCGGGTCGACCGCCTCCAGCACGTGGGCCAGGTCGGAGCCGCCCAGACGGGGGTTCAGGGGCAGGTGGGCGCCGCCGGACCGCCACACCCCGAACAGGGCGGGGACGACCTCGGCGTCGGGGAGCATGACGCCGACGGGCGCGCCGGCGTCGATGCCGGCGGCGGCCAGGGCGGAGGCGACGTCGGTGGCCCGGGCCCGCACCTCGCCGAGGGTGTGGTCGCGGCCAGCGGTGTGGAGGAGCAGCGCCGACGGGTCGTCGTCGCCGGCGAAGAGCAGGTCCCCCAGGGACGTCACACCGTCCACTCGGCGTCCCGCTTCTCGGCGAAGGCGCGCGGGCCCTCCTCCTGGTCCGGGTGGCCCCACATCGACACCAGCTCGGCGGCGCCCTGCTTGCACGCATCGGTGAGCCCGGCCTCCAGCGCACCCCACAGCGCCTTCTTGGTGGCGGCCATCGCCGCGGGCGAGTTCCGGGCGATCTTCTCGGCCAGCTCCTGGGCCGCCTCGCGCAGCCGCTCGGGCGGGTCGACGACCTCGCTGATCATCCCCAGCTCGTAGGCCCGCTGAGCCGACATGCGCTCGTGGCGGCCCACGAAGGCCATCCGCATGACCGCCTCGGCCGGCATCTTGCGCATGAGGCCGATCGCCTCGATGGCGACGACCTGGCCGATCGACACGTGGGGGTCGAAGAACTGGGCGTCGGAGGCGGCGATGACGATGTCGGCGTCGGCCACCCAGTGGAAGGCGCCGCCGGCGCAGATGCCGTTGACCGCGGTGATCACCGGCTTCCACACCCCCTGGTGCCACGCCGTGAAGTGCAGATCCCAGTCCTCCAGCGAGCGGCGGTAGCGCTCCATGCCCAGGCCGTCGCCGGCGATCTCGGACACGTCGACGCCGGTCTGGAAGGCCCGGCCCTCGCCGGTGTGGACGATCACCCGCACGGCCGGGTCGTCGTCGAGCTCCCTCCACGCCTCGGCCAGCTCGTCGCGCATGGTGTTGTTCATGGCGTTGAGCTGGTCGGGCCGATCGAAGATCAGCCACCCGACCGGCCCGTGCCGCTCGACCTTCAGCGTCTCGTACGTCATCAGTGCTCCTCGGAGGGATCGTGGGCCAGCATCAGGGCCGCGCCGGCCCTGCTGGCGTCGGTGAGGCCGAGCTCCAGCGCACCCCACAGGGCGCGCTTGGTGGCAGCCATCGCCGTCGGCGAGTTGCGGGCGACCTTCTCGGCCAGCTCGAGCGCGGCCTGGCGCAGCCGCTCGGGCGCGACCACCTCGCCAACGATGCCGAGCTGGTGGGCTCGCGCCGCCGTCATCCGCTCGTGGCGGCCGGTGAAGGCCATCCGCATGATCGGCTCCATGGGCGAGGTGCGGACCAGGGCGATGGCCTCGTAGGCGGTGACCTGGCCGATCGACACGTGGGGGTCGAGGAAGGTGGCGTCGGAGGAGGCGATCACCATGTCGGCATCGGCGACGAAGTGGAGGCCGCCGCCGGCGCAGACGCCGTTGACGGCAGCGATCACCGGCTTCCACACCCCGTTGTGCCAGGCGGTCAGCCTGAGCTCGGCCCGCTTGGTGCGCCGGGACTGCTCGCGCAGGGCATCGGGGTCGCGGGCCAGCTGCTTGACGTCGAGACCGGTCTGGAAGGCCCGGCCGTTCCCGGTGTTGACGATCACCCGGACCTCGGGGTCGTCATCCAGCTCGCGCCAGGCCCGCTCCAGCTCCTCGAGCATGGTGGCGTCCATGGCGTTGCCGGCGTCGGGCCGGTCGAAGACCAGCCAGCCCACGTGCCCGTCCCGGTGGACGTCCAGGGTCTCGTAGTCGCTCACGACCGGGGGACCTCGCGCCAGGGGGCGCCGGACCACGGGTCGGGCTCGCGGGGCAGGCCGAGGACCCGCTCGCCGATCACGTTCTTGTTCACCTCGGTGGTGCCGCCCTCGATCGTGTTGGCCCGGCTGCGGAGCATCCCGGTGACCTCGTAGGGCATGGCGCCGGCCCACGCCATGGCGTCGGCGCCCAGCACGTCGGTGGCCAGCAGCTGGATGCGCTGGTTGAGCTCACCCTGGTGGACCTTGCCCACCGACGACTCCGGGCCCGGCGACCGTCCGGCCTTGACCCCGGCCCGGATCCGCTGGTTGGTCCAGTCCCGGATGCGCTCCTCGCTCCACACCGCCACCAGCCGCTGGCGCAGCACCGGGTCGGTGTCCCACCGGCCTCGCTCCCTGGCCGTGCGGATGACCCGTTCGGCGCCGGAGCCGCCGATGCGGTCGACGCCGCCCGAGCCCGAGCCCGACACCATCTGGCGCTCGCCCGACAACGTGGCGCCGGCGACCTTCCACCCCTCCCCCACCCCGCCGACGCGCTGGGCGTCGGGGACGCGCACCTCCTCGAGGAAGACCTCGTTGAAGTCGACCTCGCCGGTGATGTGGCGGAGCGGACGGACCTCGACGCCCGGGGCCCGCAGGTCGACCAGGAAGTAGGTGATCCCCTTGCGCTTGGGCACGTCGGGATCGGTGCGGGCCAGGC
>DASVEC010000531.1:0-12794 GCA_036380755.1 Iamia sp.
CGCCCTGGCGCTGCTGATCGTGGGCGCCGGCGCCCTCGTCTCGTCGTCCGACGACGGCGGTGAGGAGGCCACCGACACCACCGTCGACCTCAGCGGTCCCGAGATCACGGCCCCCCCGTCGGAGGAGCCGATCATGCCGACGATGCCGTCGATCCCCGGGTTCGACCCCGGCGGTGGCATCGATCCGTCCGCGCGGGCGCGCCCGCTGGCCGACGTCCTGCCCGAGCTGATCGCGTTCGTCGAGGAGACCCGGGGCCACGAGTTCGTCACCGACCCGGTGGTCGAGGCCGTCTCCGACGCCGAGTTCGAGGAGATCATCACCGCCGACCTGGCCGAGGAGGCCGACGACCGCGCCACGGCCAGCGTCACCCTGACGGCGCTCGGCCACCTCTCCCCGGGCTTCGACCTGGAGGCCGCCACCGGGGAGCTGGGCGCCAGCTTCGCCTTCGGCGTCTACGACCCCGAGACCGGTGAGCTGTACGTCAAGGGCGACCAGATCACCCCGTTCGTCCAGACCGTGGTCGTCCACGAGCTGGTCCACGCCCTCGACGACCAGCTCTTCGACCTCGGGCAGATCGATGCCCTCGCCGAGCGCCCCGACGAGACGGCGTTCGGCTTCCAGTCGCTGGCCGAGGGCACCGCCAGCTACGTCGACGAGGCCTTCAAGGAGCAGCTCGACCCCGAGGACGCCGCCGCCTACGCCGCCGAGGAGCTCATGCGCGGCTTCGACCAGCTGCCCGGGGCCTTCGTGGTCCCACCGATCGTCCTCATCGGGAGCCGGGTGCCCTACGGCTCCGGCCAGCGGCTCGTCGAGGACCTGGTCGCGACAGGGGGGATGGCCGAGGTCGACGCCGCCTACGACGATCCGCCGATCACCAGCGAGCAGGTCCTCGAGCCCGACCGGTTCCTGGCCGGCGAGGGGGCCGTCGCCCTCCGTCCGCTCGAGGCCCCCTCGGGCGCCGAGGTGGCCGTCGAGGGCGCCTTCGGCGCCGTCGACCTGCGCCTGCTCGACCTGCTGTCGGACCCCGCGTCCGTGTTGGCCGAGCCCGTCGTCGGCCTCCTCCGGCCCGTGCCCGGCTACGGCGGCGGCCGGTACGTCAGCTGGACCGAGGCCGGGCGGTCCTGCATCAGCATCGAGGCGGTCGGCGACGACGCGTCGGGCAGCGCCACCATCCAGGAGCTCCTGGAGGCGTGGGCCGAGTTCACCGAGGCCGAGGTCGGCTCCCGGGTCGGCGGCAGTGGCGTCGACGTCATCACCGCCACGAGGTGCGGGTAGGGCGTCCTAGGTTCGGCGGATGACCGACGTCGTCTCGCCCCTCGCCGATCCGCTCACCGCCTTCCGCCTCGACGGGCGGACGGCCATCGTCACCGGGGCGTCGGCCGGGTTGGGCGCCAACTTCGCCCGGGTGCTCCACGCCGCCGGCGCCCACGTCGTCCTGGCCGCCCGGCGGGCCGACCGGGTCGAGGCCCTGGCCGAGGAGCTGGCCGACCGGGCCACGCCCATCGCCGTGGACGTGACCGTCGACGAGGATCTGGTGGCCCTGGCCGAGCTGGGGGCCTCGATCGGCGGCGGCGCCGTCGACGTGCTGGTGAACAACGCCGGCATCGGCGCGCCCCAGCCGGCCGAGACCGAGCCCATGGAGACGTTCCGGTCGGTCGTCGACGTCAACCTCAACGGCCTGTTCCGGCTGACCCAGCTGGTGGCCGAGCCCATGATCCGGGTGGGACGGGGGAGCATCGTCAACGTGGCGTCGATGCTCGGCTCGGTGGCCGCCGCCCCCATCAAGCAGGCGTCCTACTGCGCCTCCAAGGGGGCCGTGGTCAACCTGACCCGCGAGCTGGGCTGCCAGTGGGCCCGCAAGGGGATCCGGGTGAACGCCCTGGCGCCGGGGTGGTTCCCGAGCGAGATGACCGACGACATGTGGTCCGACGAGGCGTCGACCGCCTTCGTCCGCACGCACTGCCCCATGGGCCGGCGGGGCGAGGTGCACGAGCTCGACGGCGCCCTCCTCTTCCTGGCCTCGGACGCCTCGACCTACGTCACCGGCAGCGTCCTCACCGTCGACGGAGGCTGGACGGCGCGCTGATGGACCCGTTCTGGGCCTTCGGGCTGCTGCTGGTGGCCTGGGTCGTCGCCGTGGCCGTGCAGGCCACCGTCGACGTCGCCCGGGACATTTTGGCGCCGTACCGCCCGGTGCTGGAGCTGCCGCCGGCGGGACCCGAGGCGTTCACCATCAGCGGGCCCGTGCGGCGCGGTTCGTGGAGCGGGGGCCTGGTGCCCGGCGCCCGGATCACGGTCACCCCGGACTGGATCGGCATCCGCCAACGGACCCTGGACGGCGTCCGGTGCTACCAGGTCGACCGGGACGAGGTGGCCACCGTGGTGGTGGTCGCCGGCCTCCCGATGCTCGGTGCGGGCATCGGTGTCCGGGGCCCCGAGCGGACGTCCCGGCTGGCGGTCTTCGGATCCAACCGGAGCGCGATCGAGCTGGCCCTGGACCGGCTCGGCTGGCCCCACGAGCGGCGGCGGAGCCGGCTGCTGCGGCCGTTCGCCTGACAGGTGACTGGACTACTGTCCAGCGCCATGCAGAGCGACCCCGAGAAGCGGCGCGCCGGCCTGGAGAAGATGGCCGAGGTCTACGGCTGGGAGGTGTCCGACGGCGACGGCGACTTCTTCGGCTACACCGTCGAGCACCTCTTCGGGGAGATCTGGACCCGCCCGGGGCTGAGCCAACGGGACCGCCGGCTGCTGCTGCTCGGGCTGCTCGTCGGGGCCAACCACCACGACGTCACGCCGATCCAGCTCGGCGCCGCCCTCGGCAACGGCGAGCTCGACGCGGACCAGCTGCGCGAGGTGGCCGTGTTCCTGGCCCACTACGCCGGCTGGCCGGCGGGGGCCCGGCTGTTCAGCCAGGTCGAGACGGCCATCGCCGACGCGGCGGGGCCGCCGTCGTGACCGAGCCCGTCGTGCGCGTCGCCGACGCGGGCGCCGTCCGCACCCTCACGCTCGATCGGCCCGCGGCCCGCAACGCCTTCGACGTCTCGCTCTACACCGGGCTGGCCACCGAGCTCGACCGGGCCCGTGCCGACGACGGCGTGCACGTCGTCGTCCTCACCGGCGCCGGCACCGTGTTCTCGGCCGGCCAGGATCTGGCCGAGATGGCGGCTCTCGCCACCGGTACTGCGGCCGACGGGGCCGAGCACGGGTTCCGCGACCTGCTGGCCGCGGTCGAGGCCTTCGACAAGCCGCTGCTCGCCGCGGTGAACGGCCCCGGCGTGGGGATCGGCTTCACCCTGCTGCTCCACTGCGACCTGGTGTGGCTGGGCGCGTCGGCCCGCCTCCGGGTGCCCTTCGCCGAGATGGGCGTCCCGCCCGAGGCCGCCAGCAGCGTCCTGCTCGCCGCCCGCATGGGTCGTCAGCACGCCGCCCGGGTGCTCCTGACGGCCGACTGGGTGTCGCCCGCCGACGCCGTGGCCCACGGCCTGGCCCTCGACGTCGTGCCCGACGACCAGCTCCAGGCCCGGGTCGCCACCGTCGCCCGCCGCATCGCCGAGCACCCGCTCCCCGGTCTGCGGGCCATCTGCGGCCTGGTCCGCGCCGGCGAGGCCGACGCCGTCACCGCCGCCCGGGCGCGCGAGGAGGCGGCCTTCGCCGATCTCCTCGCCACCTTCACAAACCCCTTGGGCTAGGTCTGGACTACTGTCCAGATCCATGTCCAGCGCGACGGGAGCAGCCGGCACCACCGCCGGGGTCACCCGGGAGCCGGTGCGGCGCCACCTGAGCGAGCGTCAGGCCGACACCGTGGCCCGGCTCACCGACGCCGCCGTCGAGGAGGTCCGGGGCACCGGCTACGAGGGCCTCACCGTCCGCAACGTGGCCCGCCGCGCCGGCGTCGCCCCGGCCACCGCCTACACCTACTTCGCGTCGAAGGACCACCTGGTGGCCGAGGTCTTCTGGCGCCGGCTCCGGAACCAGGTGCCGACCGAGCCCGAGGACACGGCCACCGCGGCCGAGCGGGTCACCACCGCCATCGCCGACATCGCCGGGCTGGTGGGCGACGAACCCGAGCTGGCCGCGGCGTGCACCACCGGGATGCTGGCCGGCGACCCCGACGTCGAGCGGGTCCGCGAGCAGATCGGCCTCGAGGTAGGCGAGCGGCTGCGGCGGGCGATGGGGCCCGACCTCGACGAGGCCCGGCTCGACGCTCTCCAGCTGGCCCTGTGGGGAGCGATGCTCTCGGCCGGCATGGGCTCGTTCCCCCACACCGAGCTGGCCGGGCGGATGGCCGGCGTGACCCGGATCGTCCTGGGCGACTGAGGACCCGATGAGCACGACCACCGGCGCGCCGCGGACCGATGCGCCGGTGGCCTACGACCCCTATGCCTACGAGATCCACGAGGATCCGTACCCCACCTACGCCCGTCTCCGGGCCGAGGCGCCCGTCTACCGCAACGACGAGCACGGCTTCTGGGCGCTCAGCCGCCACGCCGACGTGATCGAGGGCTTCCGCGACACGGCGTCGTACTCGTCGGCCCACGGGGTGACGCTCGACCCGGCGGCGTCGGGCCCCCACGCCCACCGGACGATGTCGTTCCTCGCCATGGACCCGCCCCGGCACGGCCGCATGCGCGGCCTGGTGTCGCGAGGCTTCACGCCCCGCCGGGTGCTCGACCTCGAGCCCCGCATCCGGGAGATCGCCGCCGGCTACGTCGAGGCCGGGATCGAGCGGGGCGGCTTCGACTTCGTCGGCGATCTCGCCGGCCGGCTGCCGATGGACGTCATCTCCGAGCTGATGGGCGTCCCCGAGGCCGATCGGGCCGAGCTGCGGCGACTGTCCGACCTCCTGGTCCACCGCCCGGAGGGGGCGATCGACGTCCCCCGCGAGGGGATGGAGGCCGCCCTGCTCCTCGCCGGCTACTACGCCGACATGATCGCCGACCGGCGGGCGCGCCGGACCGACGACCTGACCTCGGCGCTGATCGACGTCGACGTCGACGGCGAGCGGCTCACCGACGACGACATCATCGCCTTCTTGTTCCTCATGGTCGTGGCCGGCAACGAGACCACCACCAAGCTGTTGGGCAACGCCTGGTACTGGGCCTGGCGGCACCCCGACGAGCGGGCCAAGCCGTTCTCCGATCCCGGCCGCATCGGCGAGTGGGTGGAGGAGACGCTCCGCTACGACACCTCGACCCAGATGCTCGCCCGCGTCACCACCCGGGACGTCGAGCTGCGGGGCGCCACGATCCCGGCCGGCGATCGGGTGCTGCTCCTGATCGGCTCGGCCAACCGGGACGAGGACGTCTTCGCCGACCCCGCCCGCTACGACATCGGGCGCGACACCACCGCCATGGCCAGCTTCGGGTTCGGTCGTCACTTCTGCCTGGGCGCCTCGCTGGCCCGGCTCGAGGCCCGGATCTGCCTCGAGGAGCTGGTGGCCCGCATCGCCGACTACGACGTCGACGCCGCCGGCATCGAGCGGGTCCACTCGGTCAACGTCCGGGGCCTCGCCACCCTGCCCACCACGGTCCGGCCCCGCTGATGCCGGCCTTCGACCCGCACCCCTCGCGGCGGCCGGCTGCGGTCACCGGCGCCTCGTCGGGCATCGGCGCGGCGGTGGCCACCCAGCTGGCCGAGCGGGGCCACCCCGTCGTGCTCGGCGCCCGCCGGGTCGAGCGCTGCGAGGACCTGGCCGCCACGCTGCGGGCCGATGGCCACGAGGCCGCCGCCGTCGCCCTCGACCTCACCGACACGGCGTCGATCGTCGGCTTCGCCGCCGGGGCCGAGGCCGCGTTCGGTCCCGTCGAGGTCCTCGTCAGCAACGCCGGCGACGTCCTGCCCCAGCGCATGATCGAGACCGACCCGGCGACGTTCGCCCGCCAGGCGCACGTGAACCTGCTCGGCGCCCAGGCCCTCGCCCACGCCCTCGTCCCCGGCATGGTCGACCGCCGGCGGGGCGACGTGGTGTTCGTGACCTCCGACGTGGCCCGCATCCCGCGGCCGCGCATGGCCGCCTACGTCACCTCGAAGCACGGCCTGGAGGGGATGGCCCGCGCCATGCAGATGGAGATGGAGGGCACCGGCGTGCGGGTGGGCATCGTCCGCCCGGGCCCGTGCCTGACCGAGCAGGGCAGCCAGTGGGACCCGGCGATCGTCGACGACGTCGTCGCCGAGTGGGTCCGCTGGGGCCTGATCCGCCACGACGGCTTCCTCCGTGCCGGTGACGTGGCCCGGGCCGTCACCACCATGGTCGGCCAGCCCCGCGGCACCCACCTGACCCTGATCGAGGTCGAGCCCGAGGCGCCCGTCGCCACCACCGTCGTGACCCCCGATTCGCAGGAGCGCTCCGATGCCCCGTGAGGCCACCCACCCCACCCGTGACGACATTGACCTCGTCGCCGGCGAGTTCTGGGGGCGCGACCCCCACGAGGAGATGGCGTGGATGCGGGCCAACGCTCCCGTCTACTGGGACGGCCGGGTGTGGGGCGTCACCCGCTACGCCGATCTGAAGGCCATCGCCAAGGACCCGGGCACCTTCTCCAACGCCGGTGGCATCCGCCCCGACTCGGGGCCCATCGCCATGATGATCGACATGGACGACCCCGCCCACCTCAAGCGGCGGAAGCTCGTCAACAAGGGCTTCACGCCCCGGCGGGTGCGCGAGCAGGAGGCGGCGGTGCGCCGGGCCTGCGACCAGATCATCGACACGGTCTGCGAGCAGGGCGAGTGCGATCTGGTCACCGATGTCGCCGCCTGGCTGCCGATGATCATGATCGGCGATGCGCTCGGCGTGGCCCCGTCGGACCGGGCCCAGCTGCTGGCGTGGTCCGACGCGCTGCTGTCGGCGCTGACCGGGAACCCCGACGACATGGAGCCGGCCGCCGAGGCCTTCGCCGGCTACACGACGTTCGCCCTCGAGACGATCGCCGACCGGCGCTCCAACCCCCGGGACGACCTGATGTCGGTGCTGGTCCACGCCGAGGTCGACGGCGATCGCCTCGACGACGACGAAGTCCTCCACGAGTCGCTGCTGATCCTCATCGGCGGCGACGAGACCACCCGCCATGTGATCAGCGGCGGGATGTACCAGCTGCTGGTGAACCCGTCGGAGCGCTCTGCTCTCGTCGCCGATCCGGCGCTGCTCCCGACGGCGGTGGAGGAGATGCTGCGCTGGGTCAGCCCGATCCGGAACATGGCCCGCACCGCGACCCGCGATGTGAAGATCGGGAGCCAGACCGTCGCCGAGGGCGACAAGCTCCTGCTGCTGTACCCGTCGGCCAACCGCGACGAGGACGTCTTCGCCGACCCCTTCCGGTTCGACGTCGCCCGCACCCCGAACGACCACGTCGCCTTCGGCTTCGGCACCCACTTCTGCCTCGGCGCCTCGCTGGCCCGCCTGGAGCTCACCTGCATGGTCGACCACCTCCTCCGCCGCCTCCCCGACCTCGAGGTCGCCCAGGACACCGAGCCCGCCGCCCGCCCCGCCAACTTCGTGTCCGGCTACGAACACCTCCAGGTCACCTTCACCCCCACCGCCCCCGTGGGTTGAGCCGCGCCGCCCGGGTGGCGGCTCCCGTCCTCGCCAGGACGAACCCGGATCGCCCGCGCCGCCCGGTCGTGGCCAGGAGCCCAGCAGGAGACCCCGGTGCATCCGAACCGGGCTGAGCCCCGCCCGCCGAAGGCCTCCCGTGCGGTGCCGGGTTCGGAGCGGTGGATGACACCCGGGCCTCTGACACCCTGACCCGTGGGTGCCGGCGACGAGCCCGAGGTCCGAGCGGGTAGGTCCCGGAGCGACGGCAGCCGGACCGGGTGCCAACTGCCGCCGAGGGTCGCAGCAGCCCCGGCGGGCGAACTGGTGGCGGCTGCCCCTGGCCGACCCGCCCGTGGCGGGAGCCGGCCACCCGTTCGTCCGTGGGAGGGGGCCTCCCCACCGACGTGCCCGGGAGGACCGAGGCGGCGCGCGCCGGTCACTCACCAGCTCGCGCGCGAGCGCGGGCGCGCTGATGCGGCCCGCAATGGCGGGCTCGCATCGGGGCTCGTCGGGTCAGGCGGCGGAGGGCACCAGGACCTCGGGATCGGGGGGACGGGATGTTCGTCGGCGGCCGTCGGGGCCGACCACCACCACGGTGGCGTCGGACTCCAGGGAGATGGTCCAACCCGGTCTGTGGACGACTTGGTGGTGCCAGCGGCAGAGGAGGACGAGGTTGTCCGGTTCGGTCTCGCCGTGGTCGATCCAGTGTTTTATGTGGTGGGCGTCGGTGGTGTGGGCGGGGCGGTCGCAGGCGGGGAAGCGGCAGCCGCGGTCGCGGAGGCACAGGACCATGAACAGGGCGGCCGACACGGTGCGGGTGGCCCGGCCGTAGTCGAGGACGCTGCCGTCGGCGCGGGTGATGACGCGATGGACGTTGGCGTCGCAGGCGAGCCGGCGGGCGTCGGCCGCGGTGACCGGGGCGGCGTCGTCGAAGGTGCCCCGCCCCGCGGCCGCCGTCAGCGAGTCGAGGCCGATGGTGACGTTCACGTGCGGGCGGTGGCGGCCTCCGATGCGGTGGGTCTGGTGGTCGAGGAAGAAGCCGAACACCTCGGCGAGGGCGTCGTGGCGGCGCTGGGGGAGCGACCTCGGGTCGTCGTCGGTCTTCTGGCCCATGGCCAGGCGCAGGGCGGCCTGGGCGGCGTGGTACGCCTCGGCCTCGAGGTTGGCGTCGAGGCGGCCGCCGGAGAGGGTGGGGGAGAGGTGGGCGGAGCGGTCCGGGTCGGGCTCGGCCGGGTCGTCGTCCAAGGCCTCGCGGGCGCAGGCGGCCCAGGTCCGCATGGCCACGGCGGCGTCGGCGACGTCGAGACCGGCCAACAGCGGCACCAGGTCGTCCTCCTGCGAGCGGAACAGCGGTGCCGTCCGATCCGACAGGTTGGCCACGACCACGGCGACATGCCCGCCCGAGACCGCGCCGGACAGCCACGCCGCCCGCAGCGTCGGTAGGCCCCGCAACCGCCGGGCCGTGCGGGCCAGCCGGGCCGCGTCGGCCGCCGTCATGCGCCCCCGGATCCGCAGCCACGCCGCCAGCGAGGCGCACCCCTCGGCCCGGTCCCACTCGTTGGTCTCGTCGAAGGCGCACACCGCCTCCACCAGGCGCGCATCGAACCGGTCCCGCAGCCCCAGCACCTCCGCCAGGGCATCACCATCGACCGGCACGTCGAGCGTGTCGATGGCATCGGTGAGGGAATCGAACATGCGTTCGTCCTACCCAGCGGCACCGAACCCCATGCCCCGACGCACGAGAAAAACCCGACCTGACCAGCGGATGTGGTGGTCTGACCACTCCCTGTGACACCCATCGGACGGGCTCATCATCGGAGGCCGACGGCCGATGGTGGGCGGTGGACGACAGGCGCGCTCCGACCGGCCTCGCCATTGCCGTCCTCGTGCTCGGGATCGGTCTGGCCGTCGGCTACGCCATGGCGCCGCGCACCGTGGGCAGCGAGGGGATCTACGTCGCGGCCGGGGTGCTGGGCGTGGTGGCGACCATCGCCGGGATCATCGCCCACCGGCCGTACCACGCCACCGCCTGGATGCTCCACGCCGGCGGCCTGGCCGCCATCGTGACCGGCGAGGCCCTGTGGTGGCAGCAGCTGGCCGCCGGGGAGGACCCCACCCGTTCGCTGGCCGACCCGGCCTACCTGGCCGGCAGCGTGCTGATGGCCCTCTCGCTCGTGCTGCGGGTGCGGGAGACGGTCGCCATCAGGGACGTCTTCGCCAACATCGACTCGGCCATCGTCGCCCTCGCCGGTGGCGTCATCGCCTGGGTGGCGGTGATCGAGCCCCTCGTCGGTGATCCCGCGCTCTCGACCTCGGAGCGAGCGTGGGGCCTCGCCTACCCCATCGTCGACATCCTCCTGCTCGCGGCCGTGGCCCGCCTGCTCTCCAGCATCCAGGGCGCCTCGCCGTCGACCCGGATGCTGGCGTTCGGCCTCGTGCTCTTCGTCGGGGCCGACCTCTGGTTCCAGGTCGAGGAGCGGCTCGGGACCTACCAGGAGGGCAGCCCGGTCGACCTCGTCTTCATGGCCGCCTACGCCGCGTTCGGCGCCGCCGGGATCGACCGGAGCATGGCCGACCAGCACCGGGTCACGTCGGTCGACGAGCAGATCGGCCGGCGCCGTCTCCTCGTGCTGGCCAGCGCCGCCCTGCTGCCGCCGATCCTGCTGATCGTCGAGGTGCTCAGCGTCGACGAGCCCGAGCGTTCCATCCTCGTCGGACCCGCCCTCGTCACCGTGGTCACGTTCGTGCTGGCGCTGATCCGGATGACGAGCGTGGTGCGCTCGGTCGAGACCCACACGGCCCGGGCCGGCGAGGACCGCTTCGAGGCCCTGGTCGAGCACTCGAGCGACGTCATCGGCGTGGTCGACAGCGAGGGGATGATCCAGTACATGAGCCCGGCGTTCCGCACGGCTCTCGGCCGCGAGCCCGACGACCACCTCAACATGGCCCTGCGGAGCATCGCCCACCCCGACGACGTCTCGACGCTCACCACCCACCTGTACCAGGCGGCCACCCGCCCGGCGCACGCCACGTCACGGTTCGAGACCCGGCTGCTGGCGACCGACGGATCGATCCGCGAGTTCGAGGTCGTGGCGGCCAACCTGGTCGCCAACGAGGTCGTCGACGGTCTGGCGCTGACGATGCGCGACATCACCGACCGCAAGGCGCTGGCCGCCGAGCTGAGCCACCAGGCCTTCCACGACAGCCTCACCGGGCTGGCCAACCGGGCCCTGTTCGCCGACCGCGTCGACCACGCCCTCCACCGGCGTCGCCGCGACCCCGACTGCGCCGTCGCCGTGCTGTTCGTCGACCTCGACGACTTCAAGGCCGTCAACGACGGTCTCGGTCACGGTGCCGGCGACGCCCTGCTGCGCGCCGTGGGCGAGCGCATCGTGCGCTGCCTGCGCGTCGGCGACACGGCCGCCCGCCTCGGCGGCGACGAGTTCGCCGTCCTCCTCGAGGACGACCGCGCGCCGGGCGAGGCCACCACCATCGCCAACCGCATCCTCGAGGCCCTGCTCGCCCCGGTGCCGCTCGGCGACATGGACCTCAGCGTGGTCGCCAGCATCGGCGTCACCGTGGCCACGTCGCAGTCGAGCACCGTCGGCCTGCTGCGGGACGCCGACATCGCCATGTACGAGGCCAAGCGCACCGGCAAGGGTCGGGTGTGCGTGTTCGACCCGGCCATGCGGGACATGGCCTCGGACCGTCTCGCCCTCCAGACGGACCTCTCGACCGCCATCGAGACCGGCGCCCTCCGGGTCGTCTACCAGCCCATCGTCGACCTGGAGACGGGCCTGGTCCGCGGGGCCGAGGCCCTCAGCCGCTGGAGCCACCCCGACCGGGGCGACATCCCGCCCGACGTCTTCATCCCCATCGCCGAGCAGACCGGCCTCATCGTGCCCATGGGCGAGTGGACGCTCCGCCAGGCCTGCGCCCAGGCCGCGGTCACCGGTGGGACCGTCGGCGTGAACGTGTCCGGTGTCCAGTTCGCGGCGCCGAGCTTCCTCGCCACGGTGGCCGACGCCCTCGAGGTTGCCCAGCTGCCTCCGTCGCGCCTCACCGTGGAGATCACCGAGACGGCCCTGATGGCCGACACCGATGCGACCGCCGTGATCCTCGACCACCTGCGCGACGTCGGTGTGCGCATCGCCATCGACGACTTCGGCACCGGCTACTGCTCGCTGGCCTACCTCCAGCGCTTCGCCGTCGACATCGTCAAGATCGACAAGGCCTTCGTGTCCGAGCTCGACGGGGCGTCGAAGGGCGATCGCCTGGCCCGCACGATCATGCAGATGGCCGACTCGCTCGACGTGACGACGGTGGTGGCCGAGGGGATCGAGACCGAGGCCCAGCTGGCCCGTCTGCGGGATCTCGGGTGCCGCTACGGCCAGGGCTTCCTGCTGTCCCGCCCGCTCGAGCGCGACGCCTACCAGGACCTCGTGCGCGAGCACCTGGTCGAGGCGGCCGCCGCCGGGGCCGAGGTGATGGCGCCGGTGCGCACGACCCTGGTCTCGGTGCCCGTGCCCGCTCCGCTGCCACGGGTCGAGGTCGAGGCCGACGACGATCTCGGGCTCGGCGGCCCGGCGCCGGCCAGCCTGGCCGAGGCGCTCGACACCTCGGCCCTCGGCGTGCCCGGGTCGCTCTCCTCGACCCACTGACGGCACCTCCCGGCTGGCTCTCAGCCAGCTCTCAGGGAACGCCGCCATGATGAGGGTCATGACCGGAGAGCGCCTCCTCCTCGCCGACGACGACGACAACCTCCGCTCGATGCTGGAGGCGGCGCTGCGCCACCACGGCTACGACGTCACCGCGGTGGCCTCGGGCCGGGAGGCGCTGGCCGCGGCGGCCGAGTCCAGCCCCGACCTGATCGTGTTGGACGTGATGATGCCCGACCTCGACGGCTTCGAGGTCTGCCGCCGGCTGCGCACCGAGGGCAGCCGGGTCCCGGTGGTGTTCCTCACGGCTCGCGACGCCACCGAGGACAAGGTCCGTGGCCTCACGCTCGGGGGCGACGACTACGTCGTGAAGCCCTTCAGCCTCGACGAGCTGGTGGCCCGGACCGACGCCGTGCTCCGCCGCACCGGGGCCCAGAAGGACGGCTCGGTGCTGCGGTGCGCCGACCTCGAGCTCGACGACGACGCCCACCGGGTGACCCGGGCCGGGATCGACGTCAACCTCTCGCCGACCGAGTACAACCTGCTGCGGTTCCTGCTCGCCAACCAGGGCCGGGTGCTGTCGAAGGCCCAGATCCTCGACCAC
>DASVEC010000532.1:0-34723 GCA_036380755.1 Iamia sp.
GGCGACCTGGCCGGGCTGGGCTGGTCCGTGCCCGACGTCGACGGCTTCGCCGACCTGGCCCGCGACGCCGTCGCCCGGCTGGCCGACCCGGCCGCCCGCGAGCGCTGGTCGGCCGTCGCCACCGAGCGGTCGGCCCGTCTCGCCGCCGACGCCCACGACCACCTCGCCGCCCTCGCCCACTGGCTCGCCGCCCGCACCGATCCTCCGAACTCGGGGGAGTAGACGCCCAGTTTCGGGCGCTTACTCCCCCGAGTTCGGAGGGGGCCAGCGGACGGGTCGGGCGAGGAGGTCGGAGAGGTCGGCGATGTCGTCGGCGTAGTAGGCGCGGAGGCGGGCTCGGACGTCGTCGGACAGCGGGGGACGGTCGTTGCCGAGGACCCGGGCCAGGACGAGCCGGTCGACGCCGACGACCGCGAGGTGGGGGAGGGCGGCCAGGGGCCGGCGCCAGCGGCGGGGCCGCCACGTGTAGCGCTCCTCGTCGTCCCAGTCGAAGCGGAAGCGGTCGCCGGCCCGCAGCCAGCGCAGCCGGCGGGGGTCGTAGACACCCGGGTTCGTCGCCGTGTCGGGGGCGGGGGTGTGGGCGGCCACCCCGAGGAAGCGGTGGACGGCGGCCAGGGCATCGGGGCCCGCCCGCAGGTCCTCGTAGAGGGTGACGTGCACCTGCTCGGCCGGGAAGCGGTCGAGGTAGCGCTGCAGGTGGTGGGCGTAGCGGCCGTAGTCGAGCACCTCGGCGGCGTGGGGGTGCCCCGGCGGCAGGTCGCCCGCCAGCAGCCGGGCCAGGCCCTCGTCGGCCGGCGCCAGCGGCAGCATCCGGTTCTTGACGTACCAGTCGTAGGCCGAGACGGCTCGGTCGACCGGGTCCCGGAGGCAGGCCAGCACCCGCAGGTCCGGCACCGTGGCGGCCAGGTGGCCGGCGCACTCCGGGCGGCCGAGGTAGTCGGGGCGCTTGATGCCGAGGTGCCGGCGTCCCCGGCCCGGCTCGAGGGCCCGGCCCAGCTCGGCCGGGTCGCTGGCGGCGAAGAAGGGGTCCTCGAAGTACGGCACCTCGTCGGGCGGCAGGTAGACGTCCGGGTGCTGGGCCAGGCTCGCCGCCAGGTCGGTCGATCCCGCCTTCTGCGCCCCCACGATGGCGAACGTCGGCAAGAGGGGCTCGGACGCCATCCGCCGAGGCTAGGGCCCACCCCGGCCACGCCGTCTGCCGCCGGCCGACCCTCCCGGGCCGCGCCGGTCGCCCTTCCTGCGCGGTGGCGCGCCGCTCGTGGCCCACGACCGCGCCGGAACCGGTTCCTGCGCAGGGGAGTCGCGCCCCTGGCGGGAGGTGACGTCAGTTCTTGACAGGGGAGGGGCACCGCTAGCATCGCCGTCCTGCACCCGCCGCCGACGCCCACGCTCGTCATCGTCGCCAACGCGGCCAGTCCGTACCGGACGGCGCAGCACCTGCGCTACGTCCGCGAGCTGCCCGGCCTGCGTCTCCGGTCGCTGTTCCTCTACGGCGAGACGGCCCACGACTGGGACAACCCGCTGCCGGCCGAGATCGCCCCCGAGGTGCTCGGCGAGGGCGTGTCGATCGTCGGCCGTCACCGACCGGCCGGGCTGGCCCGGCAGGTGGACCTGGCCCGGCGCCTCCTGGCCCGGCTGCGCATCCTGCGGCCCGACGTCGTCCTGCTCACCGGGTACGCCGACGTGGCCTTCCTGGCCGCCATGGCCTGGTGCCGGAGGGCCGGCGTGCCCTACGTCCTCTACTGCGACTCCAACGTGGCCGGCGACCGGGCCCGTGGCCTCCGCGGCCTGGCCAAGGGGTTCGTCGTCCGCGCTGCGGTCGGGGGGGCCACCGTGATCGGGGCGACCAGCCGGGCCGGCCTGCGCTACTTCTACCGCTACGGCGGGGCCCGCCGGCCGACCGTGTTCCTGCCGCCCGAGCCGGACTACGCCACCATCGTCGACGCCCCCGCCGCCGACGTGGCCGACCGGGCCGCCGCGCTGGGCCTGGTCGAGGGCCGGCGACGCTTCCTCGTGTCCGGTCGCCTGGCGCCGGAGAAGGGCGTCGCCACCGCCCTCGACGCCTTCGTCGCCGCCGCCGAGGCGCTGCCGGGGTGGGACCTGGTCGTGGCGGGCGACGGCCCGTCTCGCTCCGAGCTCGAACGGCGCGTCCCCGCCGCCCTGCGGGGCCGGGTGCGGTGGCTCGGCTACGTCCCCGGACGGGAGGCCCTCGGCGCGGTGTACCGGTCCTGCGACGTGCTCGTGCTGCCCAGCCACGACGAGCCGTGGGGGGTCGTGGTGCTGGAGGCGGCCGCCGCCGGGATGGCGCTCGTGGTCTCGGACGTCGTGGGCGCGGCGGTCGAGCTGGTCCGCCCGGGGCACAACGGCGTCACCGTCCCGCCCGGCGACGTGGCCGCCCTCCGCCGGGCGCTGGTGGACGTGGCCGCCGACGCCGAGACGATGGGCGCCCGGTCGCCCGCCGTGCTGGCGGCATGGCGGCGGGGGAGCGATCCGGTGAGCGGGCTCCGCCACGCCCTCGCCGCCGCCGGGGTGGCACCGTGAGCGAGCGCAGCGAGCGAACCAGACGGCACGGGCTCTCTGACGGCGGAGCTTGCGGAGCCGTCAGCGGTCATTGGTGCTCCTTGCTGGCGAAGGGGCCTGACGTGTCCCGCGGGTCGATGGTGCACCAATGAGCGAGCGCACGAGGCTGCCCGACCTCGTCTACATCGGTCCCGACAAGGCCGGGTCGACCTGGCTCCACCAGGTCCTGCGCTGGCACCCCGAGGTGTACGCCCCGGAGGTCAAGGAGCTTTTCTTCTTCGACCGCTACCACCACCGCGGCCCCGACTGGTACCGCTCCCACTACGCCGCCTGCCCGGCCGACGCCGCGGTGGTGGCCGACGTGACTCACGACTACCTCTTCGACCCCGCCGTGCCGGCCCGGATGCAGGTGCTGCTGGGCGACGACGTCCGCCTCATGGTGACCCTCCGCGAGCCGGTCGACCGGGCCTGGTCGGCCTACCACTTCATGGTCCGCCAGGGCCGCGTGCGGGAGTCCTTCGCCGAGGCCGTGCGGACGGTGCCCGAGCTGCTCGACCACGGGCGCTACGCGACCCACCTGCGGCCGTTCCTCGCCGTGTTCGGGCGCGACCAGATCTTCACCCCGCGCTTCGACCAGCTCACCGAGGCGCCCGACCGCTTCGCCGCCGACCTGTTCGCCTTCCTCGGGATCGCCCCGCTCGAGGTGCCGGCCGAGCTGCACGAGAAGCAGCTCCGGATCGCGCAGCCGCGGTCGTTCGGCGTGGCCCGGGCCGCCCGCTCGGCCGGGGTCTGGGTGCGCGACCGCGGGGGCGAGCGCCTCGTCGCCCGGGCCAAGGGGTCGGCGTTCGTGCAGCGGGGCCTGTACCGGGACTTCGAGGGCGAGGGTCCCACCATGGAGGGGTCCCTGCGCGAGGCTCTGCGGGCGGAGATGGCGCCCGACGTGGCCGCCGTCGACGCCCTGCTCGGAACGTCGTGCGCCGCGGCCTGGGGCTACGTGTGATCCAAGGAGGCACGGAGGTGCAGCAGAACCGGTCCGATGCGGGGGGCGGGAGCGTCCACCTGCGCTACGACCAGACGGTGCTGCCCTACCACCGAGCCGTGGCGACCGCCGCCGCCCGGCACCTGCCCCCCGGTGGCCGGGTGCTCGACGTCGGCTGCGGTGTCGGCCACGTGCTCGCCCTCTTGGAGCAGGCCCGGCCCGACGCCGACCTGCACGCCCTCGACGTCGATCCGCAGTGCCTCGCCCTCACCCGCTCGCGGGTCCATGACCTGACCTCGCAGCCGCTCGACCTCCAGGTGCTGCTCGACGAGCCGCTGCCGTGGGCCGTCGACCAGATCCTCCTCTCGCACGTCCTCGAGCACTCGCGCCGGCCGGCCGATCTCGTCGAGCGGCTCGTCGACCAGCTGCCGCCGACGGGCACGCTGGTCGTCGCCGTGCCCAACACGGCCCGCCCCACCGTCACGATCAAGAGCGCCCTCCGACGCGACGACGTCAACCGGGGCCACGCCTACTCGTGGGACCGTTCGCACTGGATGAACTTCCTCGAGCGGATAGTCGGTCTCGACGTGGTCGAGTACGTCCCCGACTACGTGCCGATCGTGCCCGAGCGGGTCCGCTCGCGCTGGCCGGCCCCGATCGGGCGGGTCGAGGTGGCGGCGGCGCGCGCCGTGCCGTGGTGGACGTTCTCCAACATCGCCGTGGTGCGGGGCCGGGGGCCGGCATGAGCAGTGGCGCCGGGCGCACCGGGCGCTGGGGCATCCGGTACTCGGCGTCGGGCTGGCTCTGCCTGGCCGTCGCCCTGGCCGTCTCGCTCGTCCTCCCGTTCGTGTGGGCGCAGCGGCCGATGGCCACCATCGCCTCGGCGTCGGGCGCGCTGGCGGCGGCCCTGTGCGTCTACGCCGGCGCCCGGCTCGGCCATCTCATCGCCCGGGCCCAGCCCCGCTTCCTGTCCTTCATGTTCTGGACCTTCGTCTACATCTGGTTCGGGCTGGCGCCGTTCCTCCAGATCGATGCCAACCGGTTCTTCCTGGCCCAGGACGTCCTCGGCCGGGGCTTCAGCGGCCCGCTGCAGACGCGCGGCATGGTGCTGATCTGGGTCGGCGTGATCGCCTTCGACGTCGGCAGCATCGTGGCCGGCCGGGGCAAGGTGCGCATCCCGTCGGCGCCCGCGCCGGGGGAGCGGCGGCCGGTGCTCTCGCAGCGCCGGGTCCAGCTCCTCTCGATCACCGCCCTGGTGGCCAGCACCATCGGGCTCTTCCGGGTGGGCGGCCCGGCCACCCTCTTCACCTCCCGGCAGGGCCTGGCCAACGCCCTCGGCTACGGCCAGGACACCGTCCTCCAGAGCTCGCTGTGGTCCACCGTGCTCCGCTTCCCGGTGTTCGTCGCCGCCTTCTTGGCGGTCACGCTGATCCGCCACCCGCGTGGCCGCAGGTGGTCGCAGCTGTCGGTCGGCTCCAAGATGCTGTTCGGCACGACGATCGTCGCCGCCCTGCTCATCAACAACCCCATCGCCAGCCCGCGGTTCCTGGTCGGCGTCGTCTACGGGGCGCTGGCGTTCGCCGCCATCCACCCCCGCAACCGGGTCATGATCCGGGTCACGATGGTGGGCCTGCTGGTGACCCTCTTGGTGGTGTTCCCCTACCTCGACCTCTTCCGGCGGAGCTCCGACCCCCGGCTCAACCAGCTGGGCATCCAGGAGAACATCCTGGAGAAGGCCGACTACAGCATGTACTCGCAGGTCATCAACGGCCTCCAGTACGTCGGCCGGCACGGCCACACCGACGGCCACCAGCTGTCGGGCGCAGTGTTCTTCTTCGTCCCCCGCTCGATCTGGACGGGCAAGCCCGAGGACACGGGCGACACCGTCCACGACGCCCTCGGCTACCCGGAGCGACTCAACCAGTCGAGCCCCCTTTGGGTCGAGCTGTACGTCGACGGCGGCTACCCGCTCGTCGTGCTCGGCTTCGCCGGCTACGGCTACGTGCTCACGGCGCTGGAGCGGCGGCGGGTCATCGAGTCGCTGAGCCTGCTCACCGCGGCGAGCTGCCTCGTGCCCCTCCTCGCCAGCTACCAGCTCTTCGTGCTGCGCGGGTCGCTGCTCGGGGCGACGCCCCGCCTCGTCGTGCTGGTGCTGTTGGCCCGCGCCATGTTCGTGCGCCGCCCGGTCGCGCCCGCGCCGCTGCCGGCCGTAGGTCGATCGAGGGCGGCGCTGGAGCCCGCCTCGTGAGGGCCGCGGGTGCGCCCCTGCGCGTGGCCATGGTGCCCGCCGGCGATCGACCCACGCAGAACCCCTCGGTCGTCCGGCTGGCGGCCAGCCTGGTCGACCTCGGCGTCGAGGTGCACCGGCCGCGGGCCCTGCCCCGGCGGGGCTCGGTCGACGTGCTCCACCACCACTGGCCGTCGGCCGACGGCCAGCGGGGCACGCCCGCCGGCGCCGTCCTCCGCCTGGGCCGGTTCCTGGCCACCACCGTCGCCCACCGGGTGGCCGGCGCCCGGGTCGTGTGGACGGCGCACAACCTCGTGGCCCACGACGCCCGTCGTCCCCGGCTCGAGCGGGTGTTCTGGCGCGCCTACACCCGGCTGCTCGACGGGTGGATCGCCCTCTCCCACGCCGGCGCCGATGCGCTCCGCGCCGAGCACCCGGCGCTGGGGCGGGTCCCGAGCGCGGTGATCCCCATCGGCCACATGGTCGGCGTCTGCGGGCCGGTCGCCGATCGGGCCGAGGCCCGTCGCCGGCTGGACCTCGCCGCCGATCGCCGGGTCGTCGCCCACGTCGGCCGGATCCGCCCCTACAAGGGCGTGCCCGCCCTGGTCGCCGCCTTCGCCGAGATGGGCGCCGACGACACCACCCTCGTGGTCGCCGGCGACCTCGGTGACCCCGACGTCGAGCCGGCCGTCGCCCGGGCCCGGGCCGGCGGCGCGGACGTCCGGCTCCGCCCCGGCCGGGCCGACGACGCCGACGTGGCCCGGATCCTCGCCGCCGCCGACCTGGTCGCCTACCCCTTCACCACCGTCCTCAACTCGGGCGCGGCGGTGCTGGCGCTGTCCTACGGCCGGCCGGTGCTGGCGTCGACCTCTCCCTCGCTCGGCGAGCTGCAGGCCGCCGTCGGTGCGGATCGCCTGCGCCTCCTCGACGAGCCCGTCCGGGGCACCGACCTGGCCGCCGCCCTCGACGCGGCGCCGACCGGGATGCTCTCGCCCCCCACGGCGGAGCTGGGCGAGTGGCCGGCGATCGGCCGGGCCACGCTCGCCCTGTACACCGAGATCGGTGCCGGCCGACCCCGCCGGGAGCGCCGGTCGTGACCGGTCGTCGCACCCTGCTGCTCGTGGCGCCCACCTTCGCCCCCGATCCGGTGGTGGCGGCCGTCCGGGCCACCGAGTGGGCTCGCCACCTGCCCGACCACGGGTGGGACGTCGTCGTGGCGACGCGGTGGACCCAGCCCGAGGACGGCGATCGCCCGGAGAGGGTGGTGGTGGAGCACGTCGGCCCCCGCACCGTCGGTGGCCTCCGCTCCCGCGAGCCCACCCGGGACCTCGGCGCCCGGTCCGCACCCGGTGCCCGGCGACGGCTCAAGCGCGGGGTGTCGCGGCTCGTCGTGCCCGACGGCGCCGCCGCCTTCTGGCGGGCGCATCGCGACGACATCGCCACCATCGGCGCCCGTCACCGGGTCGACGCCCTCGTGACGACGTCGCCCCCGCACTCCCTCCAGGCGGTGGGCCGGCCCGTCGCCGACACCCTCGGCGTCCCGTGGATCGCCGACCTCCGCGACCCCTACCTGGCCGACGCCCGGTTCCGGCCCACGGGCCTCGCCGCCGTCGCCTTGCCGTGGCACCGGCGGTTCGAGCGGGCGATCTACGACGCCGATGCCGTCGTGCACGCCAACGCCGAGCACGATCGGGTCATGCGGACCCAGCACCCCGATCGGGCCGACCGGATGCACGTCATCACCAACGGCTTCCCCGACCGGATGCTCGACCGGCTCGGCGTCGTCGCGCCGGCCGGGACCGTCGTCTCGGCGGGGCGCTGCGACCCGGCCGTGCTGCCCCGCCTGGTCGAGGCGGCGGCGGCCCGGGGGCTCGTGGTCCACCTGGTCGGGCCGGCCTCGGCCGAGGCCGTGGCGCGGGCCGCCGCCCACCCGGACCACCTCGTGGTTCACGGCCGCCGGCCCCACGACGAGGTCCTCGACCTGGTGGCCTCGGCCCGCGTGCTGGTGGCGTCGCTGCCGGCCGCCCAGCGCGAGGGCCTCGGTCTCACCAGCAAGCTGTTCGAGTACATGGCGACGGGTCGACCCATCCTGCTGGTGCACCCGATGCCGGCCGACCGGGCCCTCGTCGAGCGCCACTACGCCGGGGGCACCCGCACGATCGACGACCCGACCGGGCCCGACGTCGACGCCGCCCTGGCGGCGGCCCTCGCCGGCGAGCTCGACGTCGCCCCGGAGGTCCGGGACCGCGTCCGGGCCGACCTCCGCCGCAGCGCGGGCGCCCGCCGCCTCGCCGATCTCCTCGACGGCCTCGTCGCGCCGGGAGCGCCGGGCGCGTCGGCGCCCGCTGTCCGGGGTACGGCCCCGTGATCCGCAGCGACTGGCGCCGCCTGTCCACCCTCTTGCCCCACGGCGCCCGCAGCCTCGTCGGCGTCGCCGCCCTGGGCTTCCTGTCGGCGGCGCTGGAGGCCGTCGTCCTCGTGCTCGTCGTGGCGTCGGCCCTGGCCGTCACCGAGAGCCGGGACGTCGTCGACGTGCCGCTGTTCGGCTCGGCGCTCGATCCCACCGTCGGGCTCGTCGCCGCCGGGCTGGCGTCGGTGCTCAGCCTGCTGGGCCACGTCCTCATCGCCGACCGGTCGGCCCGGCTGTCGGCCCAGGTCAGCTCGACCGTGCGCAACCTGGTGATCGACGCCTTCGCCGCCGCCGGCTGGGCCCGCCAGGCCGCCGATCGCGAGGGCGCCCTGCAGGAGACGGTCACGACCCTGGCCAACCAGTCCTCGCAGCTGGCCCTCAACTTCACCGGCCTGCTCGTCTCCGGCGTCAGCCTCGCCGCCCTGTTCGTCACCGCCTTCGTGGTCGATCCCGTCGTCACCGTGGTCGTCGTCGTGTTCGCGGGCCTGATCTTCCTGGTGCTGAGGCCCCTCAACCGCATCACCCGGCGGCGGGCCAAGCGCTGGGTCGGGATGGGCCGGGCGTTCGCCGAGGGTGTGGCCTCGTGGTCGACGATGGCCATGGACGTCCGCGTGTTCGGCGTCGAGGACGTGAAGCGCGACGAGCTCCGGCAGGCCAACGCCGACCTGTCCCGCGCCATGTACCGCACGCGGGTCGTCGGCCGGGTGGGGTCCAACCTCTACAAGGACCTGGCGTTGCTGTTCCTCGTCGGCGCCGTCGCCGGGCTGCGGGCCGCCGGCGACGTCGACCTCACCGCGGTGGGCGCCGTGGTCCTCCTCATCGTGCGCTCGGTGAACTACGCCCAGCAGGCCCAGGGGTCCCTCCAGCAGGTCGGCGAGCTGTCGCCGAGCCTGGAGGCCGCCCTCGAGCGGGTCGAGTCGCTGCGCCAGGACACCGAGACCTGGGGCGATCGGCCGCTGGAGCGGATCACCGAGATCGGCCTGCGCGACGTCGGCTACGACTACGAGCCCGGGCGGGTCGGGGTCGACGGCATCGACGTCCGGATCGAGGCCGGCGACGTCCTCGGCGTCATCGGGCCCTCGGGCGGCGGGAAGTCGACGCTCGTGCAGCTGCTGCTCCGCCTGCGCCTTCCCACCCGCGGCAGCATCACGGTCTCCGGCGTGCCCTACGAGGAGCTCGATCCCGCCCACTGGCGCCGCCTCGTCGCCCTGGTGCCCCAGGAGCCCCGCCTGTTCGAGGGCACGGTGGCCGAGAACATCGCCTTCTTCCGCACCTGGGTGGGGCCCGACGACGTCGAGCAGGCGGCCGCCGCGGCCCACGTGCTGGACGACATCCGCCGTCTCGAGCACGGGATGGAGACCCGGCTCGGGCCGCGGGGCTCGGGCCTGTCGGGCGGCCAGAAGCAGCGCATCGCCATCGCCCGGGCCCTCGTCGGCCGGCCCCAGCTCCTCGTCCTCGACGAGCCCACCAGCGCCCTCGACCTCCGCTCCGAGGAGCTCCTCCAGGAGACGATCGACACCCTCAAGGGCGAGGTCACGATGGTGATCATCACCCACCGGCTCTCGACCCTGCGGTCGTGCGACCGGGTGCTGGTGCTCGAGCACGGCCGCCAGCAGCAGTTCGGCCCCCGCGAGGAGGTCCTGGCCACGGCGGCCTTCCTCTCCGGGATCATGGGCCCGCGGCCGGGTGAGGCCTCGGCCGGGTGATCCGGGGTCAGGGCAGGAGCAGGGCGTCCTCGTAGCGGCCGGCCGGGATCCGATCCACCCACGGCGCGAAGGCGGCGACGGGCTGCGGCTCGACCTCGCCGGCCAGCATGTCGTCGCGTGAGACGAAGGCGGAGAAGTGCTCGGCCACCGTCGCGAGGAAGGCGGCCAGCCCGGCCTGGCGCTCCAGCCGCACCGGGTCGACCTCGAGCCACAGCGGCACGCCGGCCGCCCACAGGTGGGTGGCGGTGGTGACGACGTCGGTCTCGCAGCCCTGCACGTCGGCCCAGACCAGGGCGACGTCGGTGGCCGCGACGCCCTGGTCGGCGAGCACCTGGTGCAGCGGCGCCGCCGGGACCGAGACGGTCGTGGGGGTGCCCCGGGCCTCCATGTCGGGCGACGTCCCCTCGACGACGACCTCGCTCCGCCCGGAGCCGTACCCGACCCACATGTCGACGTGGCCCGGTTCGGCCGCCACCGCGACCTGCACGGGGGTGATCGCCTCGGCGAGACCGCTGGCCGCGGCGTTGGCGGTGAGGAGGGCGAAGGTGCGGGGGACCGGCTCGACGGCGATGACCGGGAAGCCGGCCCGGGCGAAGGGGACGGTGGTGGTGCCGATGTTGGCCCCGACGTCGAGGACCGTGCCGGTGCGGCCCTGCTCCGCCAGCCAGCGCAGCACGGCGTCGATCTCCTCGCCCTCGTAGCTCCCGCAGCGGAACAGCTGGCGCCCGATCTCGTCACCCAGGTCGCTGCGCCAGACCATCCCGTCGCGGGCGAAGGCGACCTCGACGACCTCCTCGGCGACGAGGAGCGACGAGACCAGGTCGCGCGTGAAGTCCTCGTCGGTCAGCCGCCTGACCTGCCGCCCGAACTGGGGCCCGGCGCCCACGACGAGGGCCTTCACCATCCGGAGGATCGCCACCGGTCGGCGGAGCAGACGCCACATCGGCGCATGGTACGTCCCCCCTCTGGCGTCTCCGGTTCCGGACCGGCCCGCCGGTAACGTGGTGCCGATGATGGACCGGGACGCACGGGTGTTCGTGGCCGGGCACCGTGGGCTGGTCGGCTCGGCGCTCGTGCGCCGCCTCGAGGCCGCCGGGGTGGGCCACGTCCTCACCGCCACGCGCGAGCAGCTCGACCTGCGCGACCAGGCCGCGGTCACCGAGTGGTTCCGGGCCAACCGCCCCGACTACGTCTTCCTGGTGGCGGGCACCGTGGGCGGGATCATGGCCAACTCCACCCGGCCGGCCGAGTTCCTCTACGACAACATGATGATGCACGGCACCGTCGTCCACGCGTCGTACGAGTTCCCGGTGCGGAAGCTGCTCTACCTGGGCAGCTCGTGCATCTACCCCCGCCAGTCGCAGATGCCGATCACCGAGGACCAGCTCCTCACCGGCCCCCTGGAGCCCACCAACGAGGCCTACGCCCTGGCCAAGATCGCGGGCATCAAGCTGTGCCAGGCGTACCGGGTCCAGTACGGCTGCGACTTCGTCTCGGCCATGCCCACCAACCTCTACGGGCCCAACGACAACTTCGACCTCGACAGCAGCCACGTGCTGCCCGCCCTCATCCGCAAGTTCCACGACGCCCGGGTGGCCGGTCGGGACTCGGTCGTGATCTGGGGCACCGGCAGCCCCATGCGCGAGTTCCTCCACGTCGACGATCTGGCCGACGCCTGCCTCCACCTGATGGACCACTACGACGGCGAGGGGCACGTCAACGTGGGCACCGGGGAGGACATCTCGATCCGCGAGCTGGCCGAGACGGTGCGGGCGGTCGTGCACCCCGACGCCGAGCTCGTCTTCGACACGTCCAAGCCCGACGGCATGCCCCGCAAGGTCCTCGACGTCACCCGCCTGCACGGCCTGGGCTGGCAGCACCAGATCGAGCTCTCCGAGGGCGTGAAGGCGACCTACGACTGGTTCACGGCCACCGACCCCGCCCTCATCCGCGGGCTCTGACGGCGCTCGCCAGCACCTCGCCGATCCGGTCGGCGATGCGCCCGATGTCGAAGGTCGCGGTGGCGTAGGCGCGGGCGGCGGCCCCGGCCGCGGCCCGGCGCTCGTCGTCGGCGAGGAGGTCGGCCACGGCGGCGGCGAAGGCGGCGTGGTCGCCCGGCCGGGTCACCACGCCGGCTCCGGCCCGCTCCACGGTGGCCGTGGCCAGGTTGCCGGCCGGCATGGCCGCCACCACCGGACGCCCCGCGGCCAGGTAGGCCAGGACCTTCGACGGCACGCTGAAGGTGCCGGCCTCGTCCTCCAGCAGCACCAGGGTGACGTCGGCCGCGCCGAGCACCTGCGGGAGCTCGGCGTAGGGCACGTAGTCGAGCAGGACGAGCACGTCGTCGAGGGCCGTCGCCGTCCGGGCCCGCTCCAGCTCGTCGCGACCCCGGCCCTCGGTGACGACGACGAGACGGGCGCCGGTGCCCCGCAGCCGCTCCGCCGCGGCCACGAGGTGGGCGGGGTCGTGCTTGAGCCCGAGGGTGCCGGCGTACAGCGCCACCGGCCGATCGTGCAGGCCGTGGGTCCGCGACCAGGGGTTGTCCTTGGGCTCGAGGGTGATCTCGTCCAGCGGGGCCCAGTTCTCGACCACCGTCGTCGGCACCGACACCGATCGTCGGTCGAGCTCGGTCACGAAGTCCTCGCTGATCACGATGGCCCGGTCGGACCGCCGCAGCAGGCGGGTCTCGAGCCGCTCGAGGCCGGCGCCGAGGGTACGGCCCAGCAGGGGCGAGCGGGCGGTCAGGACACCGCGGGTGCCCCGGCCCAAGAAGTCCTGCACCCAGTACACCCGGGCCGCCCCGACCGATGCCGCCGCCGCCCACAGGGCCGCCTGGGCCAGGAGCGGGGTGTTCCCGGAGAGCACGACGTCGGGGCGGGTGCGCCGGACGTGCCGGGCCAGGCGGGCGCCGTAGCGGGCCTCGCTGGCGATCCGCTTCGGGGGCGAGTAGCGCTCGAAGGCGGTGGGGGAGATGTCGCTGAAGCGCAGGGTGGCGGGGTCGTCGGGGCGTCGCTCGAGGTCGCCGCGACCGGTGGCCACCCCGGAGCAGAAGGCGTGGTCGACCTCGACCCCGCGCCGGGCCAGGGTGCGGGCCAGCTGGGCGGGGAACGGGTGACCGGCGAAGTCGTGGAGCAGCAGCCTCACGGCACCAGGAGGGTGGCTCGGCCTCTCAGTGGGCGCCGACTCGGCCGACCACGACGCGGGCGGTCCGGGCCACGATCTTGAGATCGGTGAGGAGGCTCTGGTCGGCCAGATAGCGCAGGTCGAGCTCGACCCGCTGGTCGTAGCTCAGGCTGCTGCGCCCGCTGACCTGCCACAGTCCGGTGAGACCGGGGCGGGCGGCGAGGAAGGCGTCGTGGGCGCCCCGCGAGGTGTACTCGATCAGCTCGGGCTCGACGATGGGCCGGGGCCCGACCATGCTCATGTCGCCCCGGAGGACGCTGACCAGCTGGGGCAGCTCGTCGAGGCTCGACGACCGGAGGAAGCGGCCCCAGCGGCTGAGACGGGGGTCCTCCTCGGAGGGCAGCTTGAACCCGTTGGCCACGTAGCGGTCGAACAGCTCGGGGTCGGACCGGAGCCGGTCCTCGGCGTCGGGGGCCATGCTGCGGAACTTGCGGACGTGGATGATGCGCCCGCCCTGGCCCAGGCGGCGCTGGGTGAAGAAGACGGGCCCGCCCTCGATGCGCACGATGAGGGCCACCAGCCAGAACAGCGGGAAGGCGACGACGATGAGCCCGGCGGACACGACGATGTCGAGGCCCCGCTTCCAGGCCGGGATGGCGAGGCGCACCTCGTCGACCAGGGACGGGGTCGCCACCACCCGTCCGGACGCGACGTCCGACGAGGCCCGGGAGATGGCCTCCGTGGTGCTCATCGGCGGGGGCACCGCCGTTCGTGTCGTTCCAGGCTCACCCATGCTCCCATCGGTGGTCATTCGCCCCCGTGGAGCCGTGACCTCTGTCGCTTGCTGAACCTACCAGTGGTCGCCCCCGGGGCCCGCCATCCGACCGGCCGGTTCGCCAGACGTTCACGGGCCCGGCAGGCTGGGGTCATGGGTCGCACCTTCGATGCCATCCCCGACCACCTCGCCGAGTGGATGGGCGAGCAGCCGGTCTTCTTCGTCGCCACCGCCCCGCTCGGCGCCGACGGGCACGTGAACCTGTCGCCCAAGGGGGGTGACACCTTCCGGGTGGTGTCGCCCACCGAGGTGGCCTACCTCGACCTCACCGGCAGCGGGGCCGAGACGATCGCCCACACCCGCGAGAACGGCCGGCTGACGGTCATGTTCTGCTCGTTCGACGCCAAGCCGCTGATCCTCCGGCTCTACGGCCGGGGGTCGTGCGTGCAGCCCGGCGATCCCGGCTGGGACGAGCTGGCCGCCCGGTTCCCCGCCCGGCCCGGCATCCGCTCGGTCATCAGCCTCGCGGTCGAGAGGGTGGGGACCTCCTGCGGCTACGCCGTGCCCCGGATGGATCTGGTCGAGCCCCGGACGATGCTCGACGAGTGGTCGGCGCGGAAGGGTCCCGAGGCCCTGGTCGACTACCGGGCCGAGAAGAACAGCACCAGCATCGACGGCCTGCCCGCGCTCGGCGGCGAGCCGGCGACGACGACGCCGTAGCCTGACGCCATGCACCTCGAGCGGATGGAGCGCGTGCGGGCCGCCATGGCGGCCCATGGCGTCGACGTCCTCCTCCTGTCGGTCGGGCCCGACCTGCCCTGGTTGACCGGCTACGAGGCCATGCCGCTCGAGCGGCTGACCATGCTCGTCGTGCCCCGCAGCGGCGACGCCACCCTGGTCGTGCCCCGGCTGGAGGCGCCCCGGGTGGTCGAGCGGCCCGACGTGTTCGGCCTGCGCCCGTGGGGCGAGCTCGAGGACCCCGTGGCCCTGGTGGCCGGTCTCGTCGGCCCGGCCGGCACCGTGGCCATCGGCGATCGCACCTGGGCCCGCTTCGTCCTCGACCTCCAGGGCACGATGGGCGACGCGACCCGGTGGCAGCGGGCGGCCCCCCTCGTCGGCCCGCTGCGGGCCCGCAAGGATCCCGACGAGGTCGCCGCCCTCCGCGACGCGGCCGAGGCCGCCGATCGGGTGGCCGCCCAGCTCCAGGGGGGCGAGATCCGGCTGATCGGCCGGACCGAGGCCGAGGTGTCGGCGGAGATCGGCCGGCGTCTGGTCGACGAGGGCCACCACCGGGTCAACTTCGCCATCGTCGGCACCGGTCCCAACGCCGCCAGCCCGCACCACGAGGCGGGCCCGGCCGTCATCGCCCCCGGGCAGGTCCTGCTCTGCGACTTCGGGGGCACCTGGCCCACGGACTCGGGCGCCGGGTACTGCTCCGACATCACCCGCTGCGTCGCCGTCGGCCCACCCGCCCCCGAGGTGGCCGAGGCCTACGCCGTCCTCCAGGCGGCCCAGGCGGCGTCGGTCGCCTCGGCTCGGGTGGGGGTCACGTGCGAGGCCGTCGACGCCGCCGCCCGCCAGCCCATCACCGAGGCCGGCTACGGCGACCGCTTCATCCACCGCACCGGCCACGGCATCGGCGTGGAGGAGCACGAGGACCCCTACATCGTCGAGGGCAACCGGACCCCGCTCGAACCCGGCCACGCCTTCTCGGTCGAGCCCGGCATCTACACGCCTGGGGCCTGGGGCCTGCGGCTGGAGGACATCGTCGTCGCCACCGAGGCCGGGCCGCTGGCGCTCAACCGGGCCGACCACGACCTCGTCGTCGTCGAGGTCTAGGCCCGGAGGTCGAGGCCGGCGGGGACGGCGGCCCCGTGGGCCCGGACCAGATCCTCGGCCATGGTGGCCAGGCGATCGACCACGGCGGGCTCGGCGGTCGTGGTGCGGTCGGTGAACCAGGCCTCCGACGACCGCCGGACCAGGCGGGGGGCGATGCGGCGGTTCCACACCGGCCGGCGGAGGGGCCGCGGCCGCGGCCGGGGCCGCAGCTCGGTGGCCAGGAGGCGGCGGTTGAGCGTGAGCTCGAGGGCGGGGTGGCCGACGGCGGCGTCGTTGTGGCGGGGGAGGGGGACGGCGCCGAGCCGGTCGAGCCCCGGCAGGTCGAGGCGGGCGGCCACGCCGCGCCAGACGGCGGCGGCGTCGCGGATCAGGTCCTCGAACCAGACGACGGCCACGGCATCGGCCCCGAAGGCGGCGTCGTAGGCCGCCACGGTCACGTCCCAGCTGGCCATCCCCCGGCCGGCGTCGATGTCGGCGACGGTGCGGGTCAGGAAGCGGTCGTAGGTCTCGGCGTACCCACCCCGGACGAAGAACCGGTGGTTCGACCGCAGCCAGGGCCGGGGCTGCCGCAGCGTCACCAGCACCCGGGCGTCCCAGCCCGTCGCCGCCACCTGGGCGGCCATCTCGGCCGGCGAGGCCAGCGGCAGGAACCACTCGCGAGGGGTGCCGGCCAGGGCTTCGGCCGAGAACACCACGGGGAGGTCCGGGTCCGTGCGCGACGCCGCCAGGTGCCGGTCGAGATCCGTGCCGGTGAGGGTGCCGGCCACCGCCGCCTCCTGCACCCGCCGGCCGTCGAGCCCACCGGGCCGGTCGAAGGGCTTGGCCGCCGTGTTCGGCCACCCCCGCAGGGTCTCCTGGAGCGAGGTGGTGCCCGTCTTGGGGAGGCCGATGTGGAAGAGCACCGGCCCCGTCGTCATCCCCCCAGGATGGCCCGACGCCCGTCGGCGGCGGGCGACCGCTACGAGGCGCCCTGGCGCAGGAGCACCACGGGCACGGTCTTGGCCAGGATGGCCAGGTCGATCAGCAGCGACCAGTTGTCGACGTAGTAGAGGTCCAGCCGGGTGTAGTCCTCGAACGACGACTCGCTGCGCCCGTTGACCTGCCACATGCCGGTGATGCCGGGGGTGACCCGCAGACGCTGGGTCAGGAGCGGGTCCCAGGCCTCGGTCTCGTGGGGCAGCGCCGGGCGGGGGCCGACGAGGCTCATCTCGCCCCGGACGACGTTCCACAGCTGCGGCAGCTCGTCGATGGAGCTCGAGCGGAGGACGCGGCCGACACGAGTGACCCGGGGGTCGTGGCGCATCTTGAACAGCGGGCCGTCGGCCTCGTTGTCGGCCAGCAGCTCGTCACGGCGGGCCTCGGCGTCCTCGACCATCGTGCGCAGCTTCAGCACCTGGAAGGGGCGCCCGTTGCGTCCCACCCGGACCTGCCGGAAGAGCATGGGGCCGGGGGAGTCGATGCGGATCGCCACCATGGCCACCAGGACGAGGGGGCTGGTGACGAGGATGGCGGCCAGGGCCAGGACCAGGTCGAACGAGCGCTTGGCCGTGCGCCGCCAGCCGTCGCGCTGGACCGGCTCGACGTAGACGACGGGGAAGCGGCCGAGCGGCCGGACCACGAGCCGCTGGGAGGCGATGTCGCGCAGGGTCGACGACAGCTCGACGTGGACGCCCCGGTCGAGGAGGTCGCGCGCCAGCCGGTTCGTCGTCGAGCTCTCGATGGCCGACGCGGCCACGATGACCGAGGCGCCCGGGCGGGACCGCAGGATCTCGCCGGCGTCGGCCACGGTGCCGAGGAGCGGCACGCCGGGCACCGGCTCGGGGTCGGTCGCGGGATCGTCGTCGACGAAGCCGAGGACCCGGTACCCCAGCCAGGTGTCGGTGCGGAGCATGGCCGCCAGCTCGCGGCCCTCGGGGTTGGCGCCGGCGATGACGACGTTGCGGACGAGCCTCCCGCGCTCGCGCAGGCTGGCGAAGATCCGGCGGGCGACCTCCCGTTCGATCGACACGAGCACCGTGACGACGACGAAGAGGACGACGATGCGCGTCCGGGGGACGGCGATGCCGGCGAAGTAGCCGGCCAGGGCGACGCCCATGGTGCCGAGGAAGGTGGCGTTGACGATCCGCCGGATCTCGTCGATGCGACGTCCGATGAAGCGGACGTTGTACAGACGCTGACCGGACATGATCGCCAGCCAGGCCGGCAGGGTCGCCAGCCCGAGGACGAGGTAGCGCCACCGGGTGGGTCCCTCCTCGACGGCCACCGGCTCGGAGACGACCGCGCTGAGCGCGAGCGAGAGACCCACGGTGGCCAGGTCGACCAGCCCCATCAGCTTCTTGGGATCGACCCGCGGCCGCGACGCGGCCTCGCCGGCCCTGGTGTGCGCCGGGTCGTTGACGTCGTCGACGTGGGTGGAGGCTTGGGCGAGGGTCATGGTGTCGGCCACAGAGAGTAGTGCCTCTGGGGACGGAGAGCACGCAGCGGAGGGTGTGCCTTGTCCTGTCGGCGGCGGCGCACCCACTGTGAGCGCTGGACCCCCCGTCTAGGCGTGGTTGACCCCGTACTTGGCCGCGCTGGCCGAGCGCCGGCTGCTGTCGGCGTCGTTGTTGAGCACGGCGCCGAGGACCGAGGCGCCGGCCAGGGTCAGCTCGGTCGTGGCCTCGGCCACCTCGGCGGTGCTGGCCTGCGAGAGCGAGACGACCAGCAGGGTCGTGTCGAGACGGGGGGCGAGCACCAGGGCATCGGCCACCGCCAGCACCGGCGGGGTGTCGAAGAGGACCAGGTCGAACCCGTGGGCCAGGGCCTCGACGGCGTCGGCCATCTTCTCCGATCCGAGGAGGTCGGTCGGGTTGTCGACCGGCGAGCCCCCGGTGATCACCTTGAGGTTGCCGACGCTGCGCTCGACCTCGTCGAGGGTGGCCTGGGCGAGCAGCAGGTCGCTGAGACCCGGAGCCCGGGGCAGCTCGAAGAGCTCGTCGATGCCCTTGCGCCGGAGGTCGGCCGAGACCAGCAGCACCCGGTGACCCCCCTGGGCCATGGCGACGGCGAGGTTGGCCGCCATGGTCGACTTGCCCTCGTCGGCCACCGAGCTGGTGATGGCCAGGGTGCGGGCCCCGCTCTCGCGCACGGCCAGCAGCACGGAGGTGCGCAGACGCCGGAAGGCATCGGCCTCCGACCCGCCGGGGGCGTGGACGGTGACCAGCGCGGTGCTCGGGTGGCGGTTGCGCTCGGGGAACACCGGGACGCTGCCGAGGGAGCGCACGCCGAGCGAGGCCTGGAGGTCGGCGGCCCCGCGGACGCGAGTGTCGAGGCGGTCCATGACGAAGGCGGCGGCCAGGCCCAGCAGGAGACCGGCGGCCAGGGCGGCGGCCACGGTGCGGCCCAGACCCTTGGCCTTGGGCTGGCGGGGCAGACGGGCCGGCGTGATGATCGTCCCGCCGTCGACGGGCTGGGCCTCGACGTCGGCCAGCGCCGCCTCGAGGTCGGACTTCTGCTGCCTCAGGTCGTCGCGGTTGCGCTCGGCGCTGTCGAACTCGGTCGAGCCGTCCTCGGCCTGGGCGAGGACCTCGTCCTGCTGGGCGATGCCCTCCTCCAGCGTGGCGATGCGCTCCTCGTAGCGCGCCACCTGCTGGTCGATGAGCGACTGCTGCTCGGTCTCCTTCACCGTGATGTAGCCGTCGGCGAAGGCCCGGGCACCGGCCTGGGCCGCCTCGGCGGTGGAGGCGGTGTAGACGATCACCAGGACGCGGGCGTCGGGCGGCGCCTCCACGGACAGGTGGTCGAGCAGGGTGCGGGGGTCGTCGACGCCGCCGATCGCCTGGGCCGCCTGCTCGGCCACCAGGTCGGAGCCCATGAAGGCCAGCTCGGTCTGGACGTCGGCGGTCCTCTGGGTCGGGGTCTGCTCGGCGACGGGCGCGGGCAGGGCGATCTCCGACGTCGAGCGGTAGATGTCGGGCCGGGTGAGGCCGTAGCCGACGCCGAGGGCGAGGCAGATCAGGACGGCGACGCCCACGACGACGTACCGGCGGCGGATGATGCCGAGGTAGTCGCCGAGCTCGACGGCGGTGGGGTCGGTGGGCTGGGGGCTCATGCCGCGGTCCTCCGGAGGACGTGGTCGATGCCGAGGCGATCGGGGCTGGTGAGGATGCCGGCGAGGAGCACGGCGCCGCCGAGCGCCAGGCCGAGGGCCAGACCGCCGACGGAGGCGCCGAGGAGGGCGCGGGCGCCGACCAGGGCGACGGCCACGCCGGCGGCGAGGGCCATGGTGCGGACGGTGCGGGCGCCGAAGGGGTGGACGCCGAGACCCCGCCACATCTGGACCAGCGGCAGGCCGTTGGCGACGATCAGGCTGAAGGTCCACGCCAGGGCGGCGCCCCGGATGCCGTACGGGGGGATGAGGAGGAGGTTGGCGCCGATGTTGGCCACGAGGGCCACGGCGGTGTTGATCAGGCTCTGACGGCTGCGCCCGGCCATCAGGAGCAGCATGTCGATCGGTCCGGCCGCGCTGGCCAGCAGGAAGCCGACGCCGGTGATGGCGATGACGGCGGCGCCGTCGTCGAAGCCCTCGCCGAAGGCGGTGAGCAGGAAGGGGGCGAACACCATGGCGGTGGCGTAGGCCGGCCACGCCAGCAGGAGGAGGAGGGCCGACGCCTCCTGGAACAGGGGCTTGGCCCCGCCGGCCCCCTCGCGGGCCATGACCCGGGCGATCTGGGGGGCGAAGGCCAAGGTGACAGCGTTGCCGGCCACGTTGCCCACGATCAGCCAGCGGATGGCGGCGCTGTAGACGCCGACCGCATCGGTGCCCTCCATGGCGCCGAGCAGGAGGCTGTCGACCCACGTGATGGTCAGGGCGAAGACGCCGGCGAAGGAGCGCGGGAGGGCGAAGGACCAGAACCGCCGGGCCAGGTCGCGCCGCTCCAGCCGCTCGGGCACGTCGACCTCCTCGCCCGTCTCGAGGCGGGCGGTGAGCGCTCGCTCGGCCCGGCGCAGCAGCGTCGCCGTCCACAGGGCCGTCGCCACGAGGGCCACGGCGAAGGGGGCGGCCCAGGCCGCGCCGACGAGCGTCGCCCCGCCGGCGGCCGAGGCCAGCAGCACGAGCAGGGGCAGGGTCGAGGACCGGCCGATGCGGTCGACGACGACGCTCGGGACCATCGTGCCGAAGCCGCGGGTCGCCCCGTCGACCGCCTGGTACACGGCGGCCACGGGGATGAAGGGGGCCAGCACCCGCAGGTACTCGGTGAGCGTGTCGTGGCCGTGGCCGGCGGTGAGCAGCCCGCCCAGCGGGTCGGCGAGGAGGAAGACGGCCAGGCCGGCGAGGGACGAGACGACGGCCACCGGCACGAGCGCCACCCGGTAGAGCGCGCCCACCTCCCGGGTGCGGTTGCGGGCGAGGAAGCGGCTGGTGAAGCGGACCAGGCCCACGTCGGTGCCGGCCATGGCCGAGCGGGAGATGATGCTGAACACGGCGATGGCCTCGAAGAGGGCACCGGCCCCGTCCTTGCCCAGCTTGCGGGTCACCACCACGATCAGCAGGAAGCCGGTGACGCCGAAGACCAGCGAGCCCCCCAGGTTGATCGCGCTGCCGCGCGCCATCGAGCCCGATCCGTCGTCGGGCGTCGTCGCGTCGGAGGGCGCGACATCGGTCACGGTCGCACTGCTCACCGCACCTCCGAGGGCACGAGCCACGGAGGCGGGGTGGGCAGGTTCGCCGCCAGCCAGGCGTCGGACGCGGCCGTGGCCTCGCGGATGCGGGCCGCGTGCTCGTCGGGGATCGACCCCTGGCTGCGGGGGTTGTGGCGGCCCGGCTCGACCTGGCGCCGGCTGACCCCGATGAAGTCGTGGAGAGCGTCCAGCGTGGGGCCGGGATCGCGCTCGAGCTCCTCGGTGTAGAGGACGAGGACGCGGTCGCGGCCGACCGCGTCCCACAGCCGGCGGATCTGCTCGTCGTAGCGGCCCCGGGCCACGTACGACTGGTGCTGGTGGGCGAGGTGGTGGCCGGGCCGGCCGGCCAGGATCTCCTCGGCCCCGGCGAGGCGGTGCTCCTCGGCCTCGAGGGCGGCCCCGAAGTCGGCCAGCGGCTCGTAGCCCCGGGCCCGCTCGTGGTGGAACTGCGACCAGGCCCGGGTCACCGGGTCGCGCAGGATCATCACCAGCTTCACGTCGGGCAGCTGGTCGGCGATGCGGCCGGGGGCGTAGGGGTGGAAGCCGTAGTACGGAGCCGCCTCGCCGACGACCACCCGCTCGCCGAGCTGGCGGGCGGCCCGCTCGACGGCGCTCTGGAGGGGGAAGCCGGACCGGTACCAGCTCGGGCCGCGGTGGTACTCGACGTCGAACCAGTGGACGCCCTTGGTGAGCCGGGGGAAGCGGACGGCGGGGTGGTCGGCCAGCAGGCGGTAGAGCGTGGTGGTGCCCGACCGCTGGGCGCCGACGATCAGGAAGTCGGGCGTGGTGCGCCAGGGCGCCGTGGGCCGGGCCAGCTGCTGGGTGGCGTGCAGGTAGGCCAGGAACAGCCGGTACCGGCTCATGTCGGACAGGGGGAGCTTCTTGGCGAGGGAGCTCATGACACGGCCTCCCGGCCGAGGGTGGGGTCGGAGTCGATGCCGGCGGCGATGGGGGCGCACGGGCCGAGGGGGCCGTGCAGGGCGTCGGAGGCGTAGCGCGAGCGGAGGGTGACGGCGTAGGCCCGGGCGAGCAGGGGGGCGTCGTCGGGGGCGTAGCCGAGGGCGACGAGCGTGTCGGTCTCGGCCGCGGCGGCGGCCCGGAGGGCGTCCGGCACCGGCACGCCGTCGCGCACGACCGCGACCTGCACCCGGTTGTGGAACAGGTCGAGCCCCAGGGGCACGGGGGTGTGCGAGCGCTCCCAGTCCCACGCCAGCAGGCGGTCGTCCTGCCAGGTGGCGTTCCAGGGGGCCAGGTCGCCGTGCCAGCGGCCGAAGGCCCAGCGGCGTCCGGCCACGTCGGGTGCCAGCGCCTCCAGCAGCGTGGCCACGGCACCGTCGCCGTCGGGGGCGGTCTCGAGGGCTCGCCACCAGGGGCTGCCCACGACGTCCTCGGTGTGCGTCGCCCCGGCGATGGCCCGGATGGCCGCCGGCGGCAGGTCGAGGACGTCGGCGCTCTCCTGCATCTCGATGTGGCCGAGGGCGAGCAGCGGGTGGCCCTGCCACGTGCCCGACGCCAGCAGCGGCGGGGTGACGACGGACGGGTCGCGGCCGGCGACGGCCTGGATGGCCTCGATCTCGTGGGCGACGAGCTCGTCGGTGTGGACGTCGACGCCGATCTTGATCCAGGCCACGGTGGCGCCGTCGGCCCCGATGGCCTGGACCACCGGCTTGCGGTTGGGGCGGGGCGCGCCGAGGGCGATCGCCACGTCGATGTCGTCGCGGCCGAGGAGCTCGGCCAGGTGGCGGCGGAGGCCGGGCGTCCCGGCGGCGCCGTCGTCGACCATCAGCCGGTCGGGGAGCAGCCGGCCGATGCCGGACCGGAGGGCGGCCCGCAGGGCCAGGCGGGTGGCGGCCTGGCCGGCACCCGCGCCCGGGCGGATGTGGGCGCCGCGGGCGTGGCGACCGTCGACCGGCACGAGGTAGCGGGGCCGCGACCGCCGGGGCAGCACGGCGTAGGCCCGCGCCCGGGAGCCGGCGGCGGTCCCGCCCTCGGTCGGGGCGGGGCCCAGGAGGGCGGCCACCGCGGCGAGGGCGGTGGCGTCCGAGCGGAGCAGGGCGGCGCTCATGCCGCCGCCCCGAGAAGGGGTTCGACCCTCTGCTGGCGCGCGGCGCGGAAGCCCAGCGCGGCGGCGATGAACACGAGGTGCAGGGCCGAGGGGATCAGGTCGTAGACGAAGATCTGCACCAGCCCGATGATGAGGACGACGTGGCACCAGAACGTGACCGGTGGGCCGGCGCGCGTCTCCCAGATCCAGCGCAGCCAGGCGGCGAGGAAGACGAGGAGGCCGACGTAGCCGGTGCTCACCAGGACCGTCCAGAACAGGCCCTGGGTGCCGACCATCGGGATGATCTTGTTGCCCTCGTAGGGCCGGGGACCGCCGAGCCCGATGATCGGGCTGTCGGCGGTGATGCGGAAGGCCTCGCCGTAGAGGAGGCTCCGCCCGGCCGAGCTGTGGTCGTTCTCGGCCCGGCTCTCGACCAGCGTGCCCACGGGCGTGAAGACGATGAGCAGCATCCCCACCGTCACCAGGGCGAGGAGGGCGCGCCGGGCCATGCGGGCCAGCTCGCCCGAGCGGCTGGCGGCGTAGATCAGGGCCACGCCCAGGCTGAGCCAGAGGCCCCGGTTGAGCGAGACGAAGACGGGGATGAGCGAGGCCAGCAGCAGCAGGTAGGCCCACGAGCGGCGGCGCAGGTCGGGGGCCTGGAGCCACGACAGGAAGAAGAACGGCAGCAGCAGGGCGTACACCGAGCCCCAGTCGTTCGTGTAGATGAACGGCGCCTTGGGCCGGCCCAGCGGGTAGCCGAGGATCTCGTGGACCTGGGCGAACTCGGGCCGCACCAGCTCCTGGACGAACTCGTTGCTGGCCATGCCGGTCGGCAGCAGCCTCTCGGTGAGGCTGGGGATCCCCCCGTAGGGCATCAGCACGCCCAGCCAGCCGCCGGCGACGGTGATGATCCAGAAGAACGCCAGCAGCCGGACGATCCGGTCGGTGCCGATCTCGTCCTCGTCGGCCTCGCAGATGGCGAGGAAGAAGATCGTGCAGGACACGTAGTTGGCCAGCCGCCACAGCCAGGCGAAGGGCACGGTCGCGCTGCCCTCCAGGGCGGTGTACGACAGCAGCACGAAGCCGAGGTAGAGCAGCCAGGCGCCGAAGCCGACGGGCACGGTGATGCGGCGGCGGCGGGTGATCATCCGGACGGCGAGGGGGATGGCGAACAGCGGCCAGATCAGCGCGCCCAGCCCCAGGGCCCACCAGATCGGGAAGCCGCCGATGCACAGGGTGAGGGGCCAGTGCGCCGGCAGCCGGTGCAGGCGGGCGCGGGCGCCACGGCCCAGCACGCTCGAGCCCAGGGCGCGCCACGGGGGGCGCGGCCGGACGGGAGCGTGGGTGAGGGCCATCAGATCCCCCGGCCCCCGGCCTGGAGGGCGCGCAGGACCCACTCCGAGCGGACCACGCCGGAGGCGACCAGCAGGGCGAGGTAGGCGCGCGGCTCACGCTTGTTGTGGCCCAGCGCCCGCTTGGCGGTGGTCCACGCGCCCTTGCGATCGCCCATGGAGGCGTGGGCGAAGGCCTGCTGGCCCTCGATGCGGGCCAGGCCGGTGGGCTCGGTGGCCAGCTCGGGGTGGGACGCGACGATGTGGTCGAGGGCATCGATGATGGTGCGCCACCGCTCGGCGAAGAACGAGGAGCGGTGCCAGAACACCTTGGCCAGCGGCAGGGTCACGGCACCGATGTCGGCCCGGCGGGCGGCCCGCAGCAGCAGGTCGTAGTCCTCGGCGTAGCTGCCCGGGAGCACCTCGTCGACCAGGCCGATCCCGTCGACGAGCGCGGCCCGGCGGAACAGGTAGGTCGAGGGGTGGGCCTCGGACACGCGTGAGCGGAGCAGCTCGGCGTGGGTGATGCGGTCGCGGTCGAGCACGCGGGTCGAGACCTTCCCCCGGGCCTCGACGAGGACGCCGGTGGTGACGACCTCCATGTCGGGCTCCTCGGCCAGCCGGGCGACCTGGGCGTCGAGCTTGCCCGGCAGCCACAGGTCGTCGTCGTCGCAGAAGGCGACCAGGTCGGTGGTGGCGGCGGTGATGCCGGTGTTGCGGGCGCCGGCCAGGCCCGGGACCCGGTCGTTGCGGAGGGTCCGCACCCGGCGCCGTCCGCCGCTCGGGCCGGTGCCGTCACGCTCCAGGTCGGGCTCGGGATCGGACTGGTCGAACACGGCCAGGACCTCGACGTCGCCCGGGTAGCGCTGGTCGATCACGGCCTCGACGGCCCGCCGCAGCAGCACCGGACGGTCGCGCGTGGCGATGACCACGGCCACCGTGGGGTGGGGCGGTGTGGTCATGTCTGGGTCGGTCCGCGGCTCATCCACGTCACCCTCATCGGTCAGCGGGGTCGTCCCATGTAGCCATAGGCCGCGAGGAAGGGCGAGGTCAGCGCCGTGACCACGCGGCGGTCGGTCGCCGGCAGGGCCTGCCGCCAGGCGTCGTCGCGGCGCAGGGGGATGGTGCCGGTGCGGAAGCGCATGGGGTTGCCGGCCACCGAGTGGATGGGCCCGAGGCGGGCGCCCTCGGGGGTCAGGAAGTCGTCCCAGCCCGGCTCGAGCGCCAGGCCGGTGGGGGCGAGGATGCGGCGCAGGGCGGCGGCCGGGTCGGCCAGGACGTCCTCGTAGCGCAGCCGGTCGATGGGCGCTCCGGTGGCGCGCAGGGCCGCGAGCATGAGGTTGAAGGCGTCCCACCAGCCGGCCGCGGCGACCGGGGAGTAGGTGGGCATGAGCTCGCCTTCGGTCTCCGGGCGCTCGACCTCCTTGGTCCACGAGTAGGCCACGCCCCGGCTGTCGCGCACGAGGTGGACGAAGCGGACGTCGACGGCCCGGGCGTGCCGCAGGACGAAGGCGGTGGACGCGTGCTTGGACGAGTCGACCAGCACCGATGCCCCGCTGACCGTGGCCGCGGCGCGGTAGAGCCGCTCGAGCCGCTCGACGTGGTCGGCCAGGTCCCGCCGGAAGCGGGGGGACGCGGGGACGGCCAGCTGCGGCACGTGGCGGTTGCGGTCGACCCGGCGCTGGAGCGCCTGCCAGGCCGCGCCGTCGACGGCGTCCCAGCCGCCGAAGGCCTCCTCGCCCACGGGGCCCCAGAACGGGCAGGAGCCGAGGGGCTCGCCGCAGCCGCACCTCTCGGCCTCGACCAGGCCCCGGGTGGGCAGGTGCACGACCTCGCCCAGCGTGGCCACCCCCGGCACCGCGCCCAGCAGCCGCTCCAGCAGCGTGCTCCCACTCCGCCCCGACCCCCCGATGTAGAGGACCGTCGGCCGCCCCTCTGCGAACTCGGGGGAGTAGGTGCCCATTTCTGGGCGTCTACTCCCCCGAGTTCCGGTGGAGGGGGGCGGGGTCATCGGGTGAGGAGGCCGTCGACGAGGTCGCCGAAGAGGGTGACGGCGGGGGGCGGGCGGCCGTCGTCGACGGCGACGGCGTAGGGGGCGGGATCGACCAGGGCGGCGTCGAGGTGGGTGCGGAGGGCGGCCTCGGAGTCGACGCAGATCGCCATGTCCCGATCGTCCATCCACCGTCCGAAGGCGACCTGGTGGTCGTCGACCACCTCGCCGTGGCGGGCCAGGCGGGGGACGACGACGGGCAGCCGGCCGGCAGTGCGGGCGTCGAGCACGGTGCCCGGGCCGGCGTGGCCCACCACGACGGCCGCCCGGCCCATGAGGCCGGGGATGTCGGCCGGGTCGAGCATGGCGTGGCCCTCGGCGTGGCGGGGCGCGGGGGCGGTGCCGTGCTGGACGATGCAGAGCACCTCGGGGTGTTCGGCGGCCCAGCCGTCGACCCACTCGACCAGACGGCCGAACGGGTGGTGATCGGTGCCGAGCGTGACCACGATGTGCAGCGGGAGCTCGCTCACAGGAGCGGTCCGATGACGATCGAGCCCTTGTAGTGCTGCTGCTGCTCGGGCCACTGGACGCAGAACAGGTCGGTGACGGGGCGGCACATGCGACCGGTGAGCGTGGGGCTCTCGACCCGGTCGAAGACCTCGACGTACACCGTGGCGATGCCCCTGCGCCGGGCCAGCCAGAAGAACGGCACTGCCACGCCGGCACCGTCGCTCACCACGACGTCGGGCCGCTCGTCGCGCAGCACCCTGCGGGCGAGGACGAGGTTCCGCAGCAGGTTGGGGATGTTCCGGGTGGTCGGGTGGTGGGCCCAGACGGTGCGCTCGCCGGCCAGGTGCGACCGGGCGTCGGCCTTGTCGAAGGTGACCCAGGTGCGGTCGTGGTGCTCCCACCAGGGCTCCAGGCGGAGCAGCTGGGTGAGGTGGCCGCCGGCCGAGCACACCAGCAGCACCCGGCTGCGGGGAGGTCGGTGCGGCTCGGTCACCGGCTCGACTGTACCGGTCACCCTTCCGGGCCCCGGGCACCACCCACACGGGTCAGGGCGGCGTCGACGAGGGACCCGATCGATGTCGGCCCGTCGCGGCCCGGGCCGTAGTTTCGGCCCGTGATCCGCCTCGACGCCGCCACCGTGCTGCTCCAGTGGGCCACCGGTGGGCTGGCGTTCCTCTGGGTGACGACCCGCCGGCGCGAGGTCGGCCTCGGCTACGGCTGGCTGCTGCGGGGCACCTACGGGCTGATGGCCCTCGGCGGCGCCTACGTCGGGCTCCGGGTCGGTGCCGTCTGGGGGCGCGACCTCGCCGCGCTGGGCGTGGCCCTGGCCACCGGCGTGGCCCTCGCCGTCTCCATCGTCCGCAAGGGCGCCGGCGTGGCCGGCCAGCGGGAGCGGGTCGAGCGCCGCAGCGCCCGGGTGGCGGCCATGACCGGCATCGACCGGGACGAGCAGCAGTTCGACAAGGACAGCCCCGAGTTCCCGCCGGTGCTGGATCTGGTCCCGGTCGCGATCGGCCTGGTCGGACTGGTGGTGGCCGGCATCGACGCCGGGTCGCCGGTGTGGCTGTCGGTGGCCCGCACCGTGGTCGGCGCCCTCTTCCTCGGCGCCATCAGCGACGCCATGCTCCTCGGGCACTGGTACCTGGTGCAGCCGGGCCTGGCCCGCGGCCCGCTGCTCGAGCTGGTGCGGGCCACGGCGATCGTGTGGCCGGTGCAGGTGGCCCTGCTGCTCGTCCCGACCGGGATGGTGTCGGTCCTGAACGGCACGATCGACGACGGCTACGGCGGCATCCTGGGCTGGACGTGGGTCACCTGCGCGGTCACCACCCTCGGCCTCCTCGCCGTGACCCGGGCGGCGCTGAAGGAGCGCCAGTACAGCGCCGTCATGGCCGCCACCGGGCTCCTCTACCTGGCGATCCTCACCGCCTTCGGCACCGACCTCATCGCCCGGGCCTTGCTCTCCTGACCTGGGTAGGCACTTCACGCACGGGACCGGCTGCCGATGAGGTCACCATGCCGACGAAGGACTGGAACCGAGAGGCCTGGGGCCGTGAGCACACCTGGGAGGAGGGGGGCGACGAGTGGTCGGGCATGGCCGCGCACTGCAAGGTCCCCTATCCCGAGTGGAAGCAGGGCCTGATCGAGGCCTTCCTGCTGCCCTTCATCGGGCCCGAGCGCGACGTGGTCGAGATCGCACCCGGCCACGGCCGTTGGAGCGAGACGATCATCCCCCTGGCCCGGTCGGTCCGGCTCGTCGACCTCAACCCCGAGTGCCTCCAGGCCTGCAAGGAGCGCTTCTCCGACGCCACCAACGTGGACTACGTCCAGACCGACGGCTCGTCGATCCCGGTGGCGGACGCCTCGGCCGACTTCGTGTGGTCGTTCGACTCGTTCGTCCACATCGACCCCGAGGACGTCTTCGCCTACGTCCGCGAGCTGGCCCGCGTGCTGCGCCCCGGCGGCTACGCCGTGATCCACCACGCCGACAAGACCGACGCCGGCCTGGCCCTGGCGCCGAAGCTGGCCGACAAGGGCAAGCCCGGCAAGGTCGCCACCCGGGTCGTGGCCCAGCACCTGCTCCGCGGCGACGGCAACCGCTCGAACCTCAACGGCCGCATGGTGGCCGAGGAGGCCGAGAGGGCTGGCCTGCGCATCACCCAGCAGACCGATCGCTGGGGCCCCGGCGGTCGCTCGACGGTGGCCCGCTACCACGACGTGATCACCACCTTCCACCAGCCCCGCTGACGTTCTGGACGATGGGCATGGACCCGAGCGTGAGTGAGCGCCCGGTCCTGGAGATCGACGGCGCCGACTTCGATGACCTCGAGGGCTTCGCTCGTGCCTTCTCCTCGTTGCTCGAGGACTGGACGTGGAACCAGAACCTCGACGCCTTCAACGACATCCTTCGAGGAGGCTTCGGGACCCCCGATGGGGGGTTCATCCTCAGGTGGCGGAACGCCGATCGGTCCCGAGAGGTGCTCGGCCGGGACGAGACCGTGAGGTACCTGGAGCGGAAGCTGGAGCGGTGCCACACGTCCAACCGGGCAGCGGTCTCGGCCGACCTCGAAGCGGCCCGCCGGGGCGAAGGCGAGACGCTGTTCGACCTGATCGTCGAGATCATCCGTGTCCACGGACCCGGCGGCAGCGAGGCCGAGGACGGCGTCGAGCTCGAGCTCCTCTGATCCGATCTGCGGGCCTGCCTTCTCGGCGCACGCGGCCGGCTGCTAGACACCCCCGCTGGGGGAGGCCGGGCGGCACGCTCCTCGCAACCATCGAGGAGGAGGCGGACAGGTGCGACGGGTACTGGCGACCGTTCTGGCGGTGATCGCGATGGCGGGGCTCGTCCCCGCGCCGGCGGGGGCGGCCGAGCCCCCACCCGATCCGGTGGAGTGCCCGGCCCCGCTGCCGGGGCCGCGGGCTGTGGTCCAGCTGGCGTACATGGTGCTCCTGCGCCGCTGCCCCGACGCCGCCGGTGCCGCCGCCTGGGAGGCCTCGCTCCGAGACGGCCTGGCGACCGAGACCTTCGCCCGCCGCATCGCGGCGACGCCCGAGGCCCGCGGGGTCGTCGTGGGCGATGCCTACCGCCTGGTCCTGGACCGGCCGGCCGCCGCCGGCGAGAAGGCCTTCTGGGCCGGCTGGCTCCGGCCCGACCCGCGGCGCGTCCGGCGTCACGACCAGCTCCTGGCCGAGCTGGCCGCCTCGGCCGAGCTGTACGCCGAGGCCGGCGGGACCGACGCCGGCTTCGTGCAGACGATCTACGAGCGCATCCTGGGCCGGTCGGCGACCGACGGTGACGTCTCCTACTGGTCCGGGCGACTGCGGGCCCTCCGGGGCGACCGCCGGGCGCTGGCCCGCATGCTCCTCCGGCTCCCCGAGCCGCTCGGCGCCACGGTGATCGCGGCGTGGACCGAGATGCTCGGCACAGGACCTGACGCGGCCCAGCGGGCCTGGGACGTGGCCGTGCTCCGGAACGACGGCGACCGCCTGGGCCTGTCGGCCCGGCTGGTCGGCTCGGAGGCGTTCGACGCGAGGGCCCAGGCGCGGGCCCTGGTCGTACCCGGCCGCTACGTCGCCCTGGGCGACTCGTTCGTGATCGGCGAGGGCATCCAGCCCTGGATCGACGTGCCCAGCCCGATGCCCGAGCCGGGTGAGCCCGAGTCGTGGCGCTGCGGGTACTCGGTGGCCGCCTATCCCGAGGTGGCCCGGACCAGCAGCGAGCTGGTGCCCGGCACTCTCGACGTGGCGGCCTGCACTGGCTCCTCCCTGCTCGACCTCTACCCCTACATCGACGAGGATCCGGAGGGCGACCACGGCGACAGCGAGGACATCCACATCGCCGGCCAGATCGCCGCCATCGGCGAGGGCGAGCCTCCCTCGCTCGTCACCCTCACCATCGGGGGCAACGACATCGGCTTCGTGCCCATCGTGGAGTCGTGCCTCCAGGTCCAGATCCAGGGGGAGGGCCAGCACAGCCCCTACTACTCGGCCGAGCAGTGCGACCACATGCTCGACGTCGAGGCCCCGGCCGCCATCGAGGATCTGCGCGAGGGCCTCGACGACCCCCGCCACCCGGACGGCGACGGCTACCAGTGCAGCGACCCCTGCTCGCTCACCAGTGCGGTCGAGGACGTGGTGGCCGCCGCCCCGGAGGCCCGGGTCCTCGTGGTCGGCTACCCGCCCCTGATGCCCGCCGTCGACACCGGTTGCCGGGGCACGGCGGTCATCGACGGCGAGCCCGCCACCGGCGTCGAGTGGTCCGTCGCCCCGGCGGACGTGCGCCGGGGCCGAGAGGTGATCGCCGACCTCAACGCCGCCCTGCGCGATGCGGCCGTCGTCGCCGGTGCCACCTACGTCGACCCCGGTCCCCGGTTCGCAGGGCACGAGGTGTGCAGCCCGGACCCGTGGATCCACGGCCTCGAGCTCGACGACGGGGCGTTCCCGCTCTTCTCGACGTTCCACCCCAACCGCCGGGGCGGGGTCGGCCTGGCCGCCGCCGTGATCGACGCCCTCGAGGACTAGAGGCGCAGCGTCGCCCGCAGGGCGCGGTGGTCGGTGCCCGGGAGGCCGATCCGCTCCAGCGCCACCACCTCGGTCGATGCCCTCACCACGACGTGGTCGAGGGTCAGGAGCGGTGGCAGCGGCACCCTGATGGCCAGCGAGTCGATCGGCCAGGTCGGGTACCACCGGTGGCCCCGGACGGCGCTGGCGTCGACCAGGCCGCCGTCGCGCAGGGCCCGCCGGAAGGCGCGGTGGCCGCCGGTGGCGTTCCAGTCGCCGGCGAGGACCACCGGGCCGGTGGTCGACGCGGCGACGGCGGCGTTGGCGGCGACGGTGCCGTGCCACACCTCGACGTCGTGGTCGAAGATCGGCGCCTGGGTGTGCACGGGGACGACCCGCACCGCCGTGCCGTCGACGTCGAGATCGACGACCTGGCCGGCCCGCCCACCGAGGTCCCGGCACTCGGCGGCGACGATCGGGTGGCGCGACGCGACCAGCGACCCGAAGTAGCCCTCCGAGGGGTCGTCGGCCTGGTGGGGCCAGCGCTCGTCGAGCCCGGCCGCCGTCAGCGCCTCGCGGGTGGCGGGGGAGTGCTCGCACAGCAGCAGGACGTCGGCGTCGATCGCCACCACCGCCCGGGCCAGGGCCCCGGCGTCACGCTGGCCCAGCTCCAGGTTGGCGGCCAGCACCGTCAGCTCGACCCCGTCGGGCACGCGCCCCGGCGCAGCCGGCGAGCGCGGCAGCAGCGGCACGAAAGACTCCGCCATCAGCCCCACCCTCCGCAGGGTGGTGGCGGTGGGCCGCCCCACTACCGGACGACGAAGTACTTGGACGCGGGGTGGTGGAGGATGATCGCCGAGGTGGTCTGCTCGGGCTGGTACTGGTAGCCGGTGTCCTCGCCGACCTCGATGCCGATGCGGTCGGCCTCGAGCAGCCTCGCCACCCGCTCGTTGTCCTCCAGGTCCGGGCAGGCCGGGTAGCCCCACGAGTAGCGCCCGCCGCGGTACTGCTGGCGGAAGAGCCCGGCCAGCGAGGGGCCGTCCTCCTCGGCGAAGCCCCACTCCTCGCGGATGCGGCGGTGCCACATCTCGGCGAGGGCCTCGGCCATCTCGACGCCGAGCCCGTGGAGCAGCAGGTAGTCCTGGTACTTGTCGGCCGCGAACAGCTCGGCCGTGCGCTCGGAGATGGCGGCGCCCATGGTGACGATGTGGAAGGCGACGTAGTCGAGCTCGTCGCCGTCGATCGGCTTCACCAGGTCGGTGATGCACTGGTACGGCTCGACCCGCGAGCGGGGGAAGCGGAAGCGGGTGAGCTCGCCGTCGCGGGACTCGTCGGACCAGATGACGATGTCCTGGCCGTCGCTGTTGGCGGCGTAGTAGCCGTAGACGACGGCTGGGTTGAGCAGGCCCTCGGTGGTGGCCTGGGCCAGCTGCGAGCGGAGCGTCGGACGCATCCGCTCCCGGAACTCGTCGTTGGTCTCCTTGGTCCCGTCGGCGTTCTTCTCGGGCCGGAACTGCCACTGGTTGCGGAACAGCGCCGTCTCGTTGACGTACTTGGTGATCTCATCGAGAGCGATGCCCTTGACGACCTTGGCGCCGGTGAAGGGCGGGACGAACACCTCGTTGTCGGCGTCGAGGCCCACCCAGCGGTCGGGGATGTCGGCGTCGTCGAGCTCGCCGGCGTCGCGCCCGCCGAAGCGGCCCGACAGCTGCACCTCGCTGTCCGAGGGCACGACGCCCCACTCGGGGTCGTCGGGCTCGGTCGCGTGCTTGATGGCACCCAGCCGGTCCATGACGTGGAGGCCCTCGAAGGCGTCCTTGCCGTAGAAGAGGCGACCGCCGTAGACGTTGCGGAGGTCGCGCTCGACGTAGGTGCGGGTGAGGGCGGCGCCGCCCAGCAGGACGGGCACGTCGAGGGCGCGGGAGTTGAGCTCCTCGAGGTTGTCGCGCATGATCAGCGTCGACTTCACCAGCAGTCCGCTCATGCCGATGGCGTCGGCCTCGACCTCGAGCGCCTTCTCGATCATGTCGGCGATGCCGACCTTGATGCCGATGTTGTAGACCTCGTAGCCGTTGTTGGTGAGGATGATGTCGACGAGGTTCTTGCCGATGTCGTGGACGTCGCCCTTCACCGTGGCCAGCACGATGCGGCCCTTGCGGGCCTCCCCCTCGACCTTCTCCATGTGGGGCTCGAGGTGGGCCACGGCGGCCTTCATGGTCTCGGCCGACTGGAGCACGAAGGGGAGCTGCATCTCGCCCTTGCCGAAGAGCTCGCCGACGACGCGCATGCCGGCGAGGAGCACGTCGTTGACGATCTGCAGGGCGGTCAGGCCACCGGCCATGGCCGCGTCGAGCTCGGCGGTGAGGCCCTCGCGGTCGCCGTCGATGATGCGCTGGCTGAGCCGCTTCTCGATGGGCCAGTCGGAGCGGTCCTCCTTCACGACCTCCTGGACCTTCACGTCGGCGAAGATGTCGAGCAGCTTGTGCAGCGGGTCGTAGTCGGCGTCGCCGTCGGACAGCACACCCTCGGTGCCACGCCGGTCGTAGATGAGGTCGAGGCAGACGTCGCGCTGCTCGTCGGGGATGCGCGAGATCGGGAGGATCTTGGAGGCGTGGACGATGGCCGAGTCGAGCCCGTGCTTGGTGGCCTCGTGGATGAAGATCGAGTTGAGGACGTGGCGGGCGGCCGGGTTGATGCCGAAGCTCACGTTGGAGACGCCGAGCGTGGTGTGGCAGCCCGGGAACTCCTCCTTGATCTGCTTGATGGCGTCCATGGTGGCCATGGCGTCCTTGCGCAGGTCGTCGTCGCCCGTGGTGAGCGGGAACGTCAGCGCGTCGAAGATCAGGTCGGTCTCGTCGAGGCCATAGGTGTCCTTGGCCAGCTCGACGATGCGCCGGGCGATCCGCATCTTCCACTCGACGTCGCGGGCCTGGCCCTCCTCGTCGATCAGGAGGCAGATCACGGCCGCGCCGTAGTCGCGGGCCAGGGTGAAGACCCGGTCGAGCCGGCTGCCCTCGGCGAAGCCGTCCTCGAGGTTGGCCGAGTTGAGGACGTGGCGGGCGGCCGGGTTGATGCCGAAGCTCACGTTGGAGACGCCGAGCGTGGTGTGGC
>DASVEC010000533.1:0-5848 GCA_036380755.1 Iamia sp.
GAGCTGGTGGCCACCAAGGAGATCGAGGGCATCTCCGGCGCCAACGACGACTCGTCGGGCGGCGAGACCCGCATCGTCCTCACCCTCAAGCGCGACGCCCCGGCGCTGATCGTGCTCAACAACCTCTACAAGCGCACGCCGCTGCAGACCTCGTTCGCGGTCAACACCGTGGCCCTGGTCGACGGCGTCCCCCGCACGCTCAACCTCTACGAGGTCCTCAAGCACTACCTCGCCCACCAGGAAGAGGTCATCACCCGGCGCTCGCAGTTCCGGCTGGACAAGGCCCGCAAGCGGGCCCACATCGTCGAGGGCCTGATCAAGGCGCTCGACCTGATCGACGCCATCATCGCCGCCATCCGGGCCTCCGAGGACCGGGCCGCGGCGCACGCCGCCCTGCAGGCGACCCCGTTCGAGTTCAGCGAGGTGCAGTCGGAGTACATCCTCGACATGCAGCTCCACCGGCTCACCCGCCTGGGCCGGGCCACGCTCGAGGCCGAGATGGAGGAGCTGCTCGAGCGCATCGCCGGTCTCGAGGCCATCCTCGGCGACCGCACCGTGCTGATGCAGGTGATCAAGGACGAGCTGGCCGAGATCCGGGCCAAGCACGCCACCGACCGGCTGTCGAAGATCACCTACGACCCGGGTGAGATGAACCTCGAGGACCTCATCGACGACGAGGACCTCATCGTCACCATGTCGGCCAAGGGCTACGTGAAGACGGTCTCGGTCGACGCCTTCCGCAGCCAGGGCCGGGGCGGCCGGGGCGTGGCCGGGGCCAACCTCCGCGACGAGGACTACATCGCCCACATCCTCACCACCACGGCCCACGCCTACCTGCTGTTCTTCTCCAACCGCGGGCGTGTGTACCGCCTGAAGGCCCACGAGATCCCGATGAAGGAGCGCACGGCTCGGGGCACGGCCATCGTGAACCTCCTGCCGCTCCAGCCCGACGAGAAGATCCAGGCGATCATCGACACGCGGGACTACGAGTCGAACAAGTACCTCTTCTTCGCCACCCGCAAGGGCCAGGTGAAGAAGACCCGCTTCACCGAGTACGACTCCTCGCTGCGAGCCGGGCTCATCGCCATCAACCTGCGCGACGACGACGAGCTGGTGAAGGTCATCCCCTGCAACGAGGCGGACGAGATCTTCATGGTCAGCCGCTCGGGCATGACCATCCGCTTCACCCAGGACGAGGTCCGGCCCATGGGTCGTTCCACCGCCGGGGTGCGGGGGATGAAGATGAAGCCCGAGGACGAGGTGGTGAGCTGCGACGTCGCCCGCGACGACACGGCCATCTTGATCGTCACCGACGCCGGCTACGGCAAGCGCACCCAGCTGGACAAGTTCAACCCGCAGGGGCGCGGCGGCCAGGGCGTGCGAGGCATCAAGCTCACGGCCAAGAAGGGCCGGGTCGTCTCGGCCTTCATGGTCGCCCTCGACGACGAGATCTTCGCCATCGCGTCCGACGGGGTCGTCACCCGCATGGAGGTCCGGGGCATCTCGTCCCAGGGCCGCGACGCCACCGGTGTCCGGGTGATGAACGTCGAGGGCGATCGCAGCGTCGCCGCCGTGGCCCCGGTCCTCGGCGCCGACGAGCCTGCCACCGACGACGACTGAGGCCACCGCCGGGTCGCACCGGCCCGGAACACAGCCACCGACGACCTCCCGGGGTCGGATCGCTCCCCTCGGGGCCGTCCGACCCGCGTCGTCCCGGAGGTCGCCGTGCTCGCCGTCCATCACCATCGTCCATCGTCCCGCCGTCCCGGAGCCGGCGATCGAGGCCAGGCCACCGTGCTGGTGGCGGCCGGCCTGGTCCTGGCCGCGGTTGTGCTGCTGGCGGTGGTGAGCGCCGGGGCCGTGGTGGTCGACGCCGCCCGGGCCCGCACCGCGGCCGACGCCGCCGCCCTGGCCGGGGCGGCCGAGGGCCGCGCCGCGGCCGACGAGCTGGCGCGCGCCAACGGTGGGCGGCTCGTCTCCTACCGGGCCGAGGGCACGGGGGTCACGGTGACGGTCGCCCTGGGTCGGGCCCGGGCCACGGCGCGGGCGGAGCGGGACGGGACGTGGTGCCACACCGAAGGGTCGTCGGAGAGACCCATCTCGTACACTGAGCCCCCGTGTCCGTCGACTCCGGGCTGAGCGGTCCTGTGGAGGGTCCTGTGGTCCCCGCCGCGCCGCGGGCCAGCTCCTCCCCTCGCGTCGCCCCGAGCCGCGCCACCCGCCCGGGCGTGGCCCGCGCCGACGCGCTGGCCGACGCCGTCTCCACCCCTTCCTTTCGCACCGGCCGGGGCCGTCCCCGGCGCCGGGGACGACGGGTCACCCGCATCGTCCGCCGCATCGAGCTGTGGTCGGTCCTCAAGATCGCCCTCGTCTTCAACACGATCATGCTCGGGGTCGTGCTGGGATCGGTGGCCCTCCTGTGGGGCTTGGCCAACACCACCGGGCTGGTCGACGACCTGGAGGGGTTCCTCCGCGACGCCGGCTTCGAGGACTTCCGCTTCAAGGGCGAGCGGATGTTCGAGCAGGTCGCCTTCATCGGTGCGGTCGGGGCCCTCGCCGCCACCGTCTTCATGGTCCTGGCCACCGCCCTCCTCAACCTCATCAGCGAGATCACCGGGGGCATCCGCTTCGTCGTGATCGAGGAGATCGTCGAGACGCCCGCGCCGCCGTCCCGGCCGCCGGCGCCCCTCGCCCTGCCCACCATCCCGCCCTCGGCGCCTCCCGTGATGGCTCCGCCCGTCCCCGCCCCGATGCCGGAGCCGGCCGAGTCGGCCCGGGACGATCGTGGCTCGGCCGGACCGCCGGCGGCCCAGTCCCCGGACCCGGCCGACGACGACGACCCCGACGCCGGCCCCGTGGCCGAGGCCAAGGCGTCCATGGCCAAGACGCCCGCGCCGGCCCGGTCCTCCACGGCCAAGCGCCCGAGCGGGCGGTCGTCGTCGAACCGGAGCGCGGGCACCCGGTCGTCCACCGCCAAGGCGAAGCCCAAGCCCGGCACCACCTCGTCCCGTTCCTCGGGCACCGGGGGCGGATCCGGCACCGCCCGGCGCGTCCGCCGGCAGACCCCCGACCCGGCCCCGAAGGCCGAGGCGGCCGACGCTCCCGGCGAGGACGACGACACCTCCTCCTGACCCTCGAGCGGGGCCGGTTGTGGGTGGATTCCGGTCCCGGACGAGCAGTAGGGTCCTCCGACCCGGGGCTATAGCTCAGTCGGTTAGAGCGCACCCCTGATAAGGGTGAGGTCGCTGGTTCGATTCCAGCTAGCCCCACGCACCGGCCCCGTTGGCCGACCGGGTGCGGCCCCGGTCCGGGGGTCGCCCGACGCCACCCCCTCGATCCGGGAGGATCCCGTGACCCTGCTCCGCCGTGCGCTCGTGGCCCTGGGCCTCGCTGGGCTCGTCGCCGCCTTCGTGCGGCTGCGGGGTTCGGGAGGCACGCCACCGCAGTCGGGGGGATGGCGGGAGCTGTCCGGCCCGGACCTGCGCTGATGCGCGTCGCCGTCGTCGGTCTGGGTGCGGTCGGCGCCCGGGCCGCCCGCCAGCTGGCGTCCACCGAAGGTGTCGACGAGGTCCTCGTCCGCGACATCGACGACGGCCGCCGGCGCGAGGTGGCCGCCTCGCTGGGCACGGCGGCCACCGCCGAACCCCCCTCGGTCACCGCTCCCCCCGATGCCGATGCGGTGGTGCTGGCCCTGCCCGCCGGCGACCACGCCGCCGCCGCCCTCCCGCTGGTCGAGCGGGGGGTGCCCGTCGTGTCGACGTCCGACGCCGTGGCCGACGTCGAGGCGCTGCTCGACCTGGGCCCGCTGGCCGAGGCCTCCGGATCCACGCTGGTGATCGGCGCCGCCTTCTCCCCGGGGCTCACCTGCCTGCTGGCCCGTCACGCCGCCGACCTCTTCGACGACGTCGGCGAGGTCCACGTGGCCCGCATCGGCACCGGTGGTCCCGCCTGCGCCCACCAGCACCACCGGGCGCTGGGGGGCAGCTCGATCGACTGGCGCGACGGGGGCTGGCAGCGCCGCCCCGCCGGCTCGGGCCGCGAGCTGTGCTGGTTCCCCGATCCCGTCGGCGCCGCCGACTGCTACCGCGCCGGCCTGCCCGACGCCCTCCTCCTGGTCAACGCCCTGGGCGAGGTCGAGCGGGCCACGGCCCGGCTGGCGGCCACCCGGCGCGACCGGCTGACGTCGCGCCTGCCGATGCTGCGTCGCCCGCACCCCGAGGGCACGGTCGGGGCAGTGCGGGCCGAGGTGCGGGGTCGCATCGACGGCCGCTACGAGACGATCGTCTACGGCGCCTTCGACCGTCCCGGTGTCGCCGCCGGTGCGGTGGCGGCCGTCGCCGCGGTGGCCGCCGTGCGGGGCGAGCTCGGGATCCCGGCCGGTGCGCACGGCCTGGCCGCCTCGACCCAGGCCCGCGAGCTCCTGGGCGAGCTGGCCGTGCGGGGGGTCAAGGCCGCCGCCTTCACCGGCTGAGAGGCCCAGCGGATGGGCGCCGACAGGGTGGGCGCGCGCCGCCGATGGGTGAGCTGGGCCTCTCAGCGATGACACGGGTGGTCTGAGCGGCGACGAAGGAGCTGCTCAGATCGGCTCAGAACCCGCCGCTCGGCGCTTCGAGGTGATGGACCGCCACCGCCCGTTCGCGCGGGTTCTGAGCCATGCGGGCCCCCAACCCGGGCGGTCCCCGGGGGCGGCCCGGTCGGACCATCCGCGATCGCGGGGTGATGAGACGCCAATCTGGTGTCGAGCGGTGGTCGGGCGACTGCCGACAGCGCCGCGCCCCAGGTGGGCCGTCCGGCTCATTCTGGTTATCGAGTCTTGTGGGTGGTAGTCCCGCCACGTACAGTGCTCATTGTTCCGCTGGGGCGACGAAGCGAGTGGGCCGTTCGGCCTATTTGCGGGGAAGAGGCTCATGGCTACAGCGGGGGGACCGAACGAAGGTCCGGGATGAGACCACGGACAATGGAGGGGCAGATGCCCGCCGTCACCGAGAACGAAGTTCACCGCTTGATCGAGGAGCACCTTCCGCTGGTGCGCCACGTCGTGTTCCAGGTCGCGGTGCACTTCCCGCGGCACGTCGACCGTGAGGAGCTGGCCACGGCCGGCGCCCTCGGCCTGGTCGAGGCCGCTCGGCGCTACGACGAGTCGCGGGGCGTGCCCTTCGACCGCTTCGCCGCCCAGCGCATCCGGGGAGCCATCCTCGACGCCGTGCGCGCCGCCGACTGGGCCCCCCGCTCGGTCCGCACCCTGGCCCGCAAGCTCGAGCAGGTCGAGCAGCAGCTCGCCACCAAGCTCGGCCGGGTGCCCAACGCCCACGAGAAGGCCGAGGCCCTGGGCATGGAGCCCGACGAGCTCCGCCGCCTCCAGGACCGCATGTTCCGCTCGGTCGTGCTGGCCCTCGAGTACGAGGTGGCCGATGACGACGAGGAGCTGACCCTGGTCGACGTCCTCGCCGACGACCACACCAAGGAGCCCTCCGAGGAGCTCGAGAGCCGGGAGCTCCACGCCTACCTCCGCGATGCCGTGCACCTCCTGCCCGAGCGTCACCGCCTGGTGATCGTCGGCTACTTCCTGGAGGGCCGGAAGTCCCAGGACCTGGCCCAGCTGCTCGGCGTCACCGAGTCGCGGATCTCCCAGCTCCGCTCCGAGGCCCTCGCCATGCTGCGCGACGGCATCGAGGCCCAGTACGAGCCGGCGCCCGTCGAGGAGCCCACCGGCCGGGTCGCCCGCCGCAAGGCCGGCTACGCCGACGCCATCGGCGGCGCCAGCGACTGGGGCGACCGCCTCACCGCCGTCGCCCTGCACTGACGGACCCACCTTCTGGCCACGACCCCGCTTCGGCGGGGTCGTGTC
>DASVEC010000534.1:0-17052 GCA_036380755.1 Iamia sp.
GCTTCATGAAGATGTTCGACACGTGCTTCTCGACGGCGCCGTCCGAGACGACGAGGGTCTCCGCGATGGCTCGGTTGCTCCGGCCCTCGGCCATCAGCTTGAGGACGTCGGTCTCCCGGGGGGTGAGGGCCGCCAGCGGGCTGCGGTTGCGGCTGGTGGCGAGCAGCTGGGACACGACGTCGGGGTCGAGGGCGGTGCCGCCGGCGCCGACCCGGCGGACGGCGTCGACGAAGTCGCGGACGTCGGCGACGCGATCCTTCAGCAGGTAGCCGACACCGGTGGTCGACCCGGCCAGCAGCTCGGTGGCGTAGCGCTCCTCGACCCACTGGGACAGGACGAGGACGGCGATCTCGGGCCACTGCTCGCGGGCCCGGATGGCGGCTCGGAGGCCCTCGTCGGTGTGGGTCGGGGGCATGCGGACGTCCATGACGACGATGTCGGGCCGCTCGGCCTCGATCACGGCCATGGCCTCCTCGGCGTCGCCGGCGGTGCCGACGACCTCTTCGCCCGCGTCGACCAGCAGACGGATGAGGCCCTCCCGGAGGAGGACGGAGTCCTCGGCGATCACGATGCGCATCAGGGGGTCCCTTCGAGGGGCTCGGGCGAGATCGGGGTGGGGGCGACCTCGGTCTTGTCGAGGATCGCTCCGGGGGCCGGCAGCGGCAGCTCGGCCCGGATGGTGGTGGGGCCGCCGGGTGGGCTGGTGACCCGGAAGGTCCCGTCGACGGCGCGGACCCGGTCGGCCAGGCCGCGCAGGCCGGTGCCCCGCTCGGCCGACGCCCCGCCGATGCCGTCGTCGCTGACCTCGACGACCAACCGGCTGCCCTCGTCGGCCACCAGCGTGCGGGCCCGGAGGGCGCCGCTGTGGCGGGCGACGTTGGTGAGCGACTCGGAGATGACGAAGTAGGCGATGCCCTCGATCGAGGGCGGCGCCCGGCGGGTGACGCGGAGGTCGACCTCGACCGGGATCGGTGCCCGCGAGGCCAGCCCGGCGATGGCGGCGTGGAGCCCGCGATCCGTCAGGACCGGCGGGTGCAGGCCCCGGGCCAGGTCCCGCAGCTCGACCAGGGCGTTCTTGGCCTCGCGGTGGGCCTCGTCGACGAGCGCCTTGGCCGCCGCCGGGTCGGAGTCCATCTTCTCCTTGGCCATGCCCAGGCTCATGGCCAGGGCAACCAGCCGCTGCTGGGCGCCGTCGTGGAGGTCGCGCTCGATGCGGCGGCGCTCCGCCTCGGCGGCGTCGACCACCTCGGCCCGGCTGGCCTCGACGGTGGCGACCCGCTGGCGCAGGACCTCGGTCTCGCCTCCGGCCAGCAGGCCCTCGGCCATGCCGAGCGACAGCCGGCTCAGGCCCCGGGTCACCCACGGCGCGGTGAGCAGGACGACGACGCCGAGGGCGCCGGCCACCACCGCGTCGGCGCCGGGCTCGATGTGCCAGTAGGGGAGGCGGGCCCGCTCGGCGGGCACGTGGGCGACGTAGAGCGGCAGCGTGACCAGGGCCAGGCCCACGCTCCACGACCCCAGGACGATGGCGAAGAACACGATCGACTTGGGCAGGTGGATCAGGTGGTAGCCCAGCTCCTTCCACGTCGCCGCCGAGCGCAGCCAGCGCCAGGTCCGGCGGTGGAGCGGGCCCTCGTGACGCCGGTGCGGGCTGGTCAGCACGACCCCGGTGGTGGCGGCGAGGCGGAAGCGCTCGAGGTGCCCGGCGAGCCACGACCCGACCAGGAGGAGGGCGAAGAACACCATCGACAGGGGCACGATCGGCAGCGTCACCGCGGCCAGGACGGCCAAGGTGATGAGGATCGACGAGGTGATCAGGGCCGAGAACAGGTCGAGCACCACGTGGACCAGGGCCTGCAGGGTCCGGGGCGCCACCGGCGCGGCGGCGCCCACCCCGAGGGCGCGGAGCAGCCCGGGGCGAGACGTCGGGGACAGAGCGGTGGTCACGTCGGCCAACCTACGGACGGTGGGCGGATGCGACCATCCTGTCCCCCGGTGAGGCCGAGGTGGGGTTGTCCCCCGTTCCCCGGGCATCATCGTCGGATGGAGCCGCAGCCTGACGAGGACCCGACGGACCCGTTCCGGCTCCGGGACGACCCCGGGTGGAACCCGACGGGCCGGGCCGGTCGCCCCGACGGCCTTGTGGGGCTGCGCATGACGTTCCTCGCCCTGTGCGCCGGTCTCCTGGTCGTCGGTGTCGTCGTGGGCCTGCTGGCCGACTCGGTGGCCCAGCGCGACGGTGGGCCGTCCGGGTGGGTGGCGGCGGCCGCCGTGGTGGTCGTGGGCGTCGGGGGGCTGGCGCTGGTGCGCTTCGCCCCCGTCGCGCTCGACTGTGCCGACGAGCTGGCCCTGGCCCGGTCGTGGCGGAGCCGCTTCTTCGCCCGGGCCACCGCCTCGACCCTGCCGGCCCTGGGTGGCTTCGCCGCCTTCGCCGTGACCGGCGTGCCCGCCCTGTACCCCCTTGGCCTCGCCTTCACCGCCGCCGGGCTGGCCGTCTCCGGCCCCCTCCACGCCACCTTGGTCCGCGACCAGGAGCGTCTCGCCCTCGACGGCTGCGCCATCGCCCTCGTGCCCGCCCTCCGCCGCCCCGTCGACGACCTGACGAGATGACCGGGTGGTGCGTGGATCGCGATCCTCAGGGTCCGAACGCCCACTCCAGCATCGGCACGAGCTCCTCCCCCCAGAAGGCGCCCCCGTGCTCGCCCCTCCGCTCGACCATGGCGACGTCCGCGTCGGCGTTGCGCAGGGCGTCGGCCCATCGCGTGGCGTTGTCCAGGAAGAACGGCTCCTGGCGGCCGGCGACGAGGTAGACGCGCGGAAGGGGGCTCGGCAGCACCTCTGGCGGCTGGTAGCCGGCCCCGGGCGAGGCGGAGAAGACCACCCCGAAGACATCCGGATGACGTAGCCCCATGGCGAGCGCGAGCTCACCCCCGAGGGACGCACCCCACACGCCGGTGCGCTCGGGGGGCAGATCGACCCCGAAGCGCGACACGACCCATCGACCCACGTCGTCGACGAAGAACCTCTCGTGCTCTGCGAAGCGCACGGTGTCGAACCCCAGCACGTACTCCTTCAGCCTCCCGTCGTCATCGGGCCGGCCGTGGACGCCGACGATCATCGTGGACGGTCCGCCGGCGCCGTCGATGGCTGCGCTCAGGCGCGAGATGTGCCAGCCGCCGTCGGCCGCGAACACGATCGCCTCCGCCGGATCGGGCGGGACGTACACGGTGATCGAACGGCCTCCGTCGTACTCGAGCGGTTCGGTGACGAGCTCTCCCGCAAGATGCGCCATCGGCGAAGAGGTCTAACGCGTTCTGGCCACCCTGGTCCCCGCGTGAGGGGGACCAGGGTGGCCAGAAGCGTGGTGTCAGGCGTCGAGGGCGAAGTAGGCGTCGCTGCCGACGATGGCGGCGGTCAGGGCCCGATCGGTCTGGGTGCGGAGGATCTCGCTCCACGCCGTGGCCTCGGCCCCGGACGGCGCCCGGTCGAGGAAGTGGTCCGACTGGGCGTTGGCCCGGTTGGCCCGGTTCTCCGGCACCTGGAAGAAGGTCTTGCCGACCATCGAGCGGCTCATGCCGTCCTCGATGCGGTCGACCCAGTAGGCCTTCCCGGCGTCGTCGGGGAGCCGCCCGAGCACCGCCAGGTAGGCCTGGTCGACGAAGGCGTCGACCTCACGGTTGGCGGCGGCGAAGAACTCCTCCGACCCGATCAGCTGGGCGGCCAGCAGGCTCTCGGGCCGCCCGGCCCGCAGCTCGCCGACCCAGTAGTCGGCCTCGGCGGTCGACGGCTCTCGGTCGACGAACTGCTCGTAGCGACCGGTGACGATCGGTCGCAGCCACCGGTCGTTGCCGCTGAGCATGAAGGCGAAGCTGGACCGGCTCATCGAGCCGCTCTGGATGCGCCCGGCCCAGTACTCGCGACCGGCCTGGTCGGCGGGGTAGCCGAGGATGTCCTGGTAGGCCCGATCGACGAAGGCCTCGAGCTGCTCGAGGTCCTCGCCCGTCACCGCCACCGCGGAGTGGACGACCGTGGTGCCGGGCATGCCGGTGGCCGTGACCTCCGAGCGCACGTCGCCGGCGCCGGCGGCGTGGCCCTGGACCTCGACGCTCCAGCTGACCGCGGCGCCCGCGATGGCGTCGGTGCTGACGATGTCGATGTCCTCGGTCGGCGGGGTGTCGACGAGCGACTCACCCCCGGCACCGGTCTCGTTCTCGACCCCGACGACCAGGGGCTCGCCCAGGTCGGTGAGATCGGGGATGTCGGCCGGCGGGTAGTTCAGCGTGATGTCCTGCTCGGCCTGGTGGCCGAGCCAGACCTGGAACGTCTTCTGGGTCTCGGTCCCGAAGGCGTTCACCTGCCACTCGATCACCGTCCAGGCGTCGCCGGTCATAGTGTCGGTCAGCTCGACCACGATGATGCCGGGGGCGTCGGTGCCGTCGAGGTCGCTCCAGAACGGGGCGATCACGTTGTTGGGCGGCAGGACGTTGGGCAGCTCCTGCGGCGGGCAGCACACGTTGTCGGCGCTGCCGGAGGACCCGCCGGCGACGATGTAGCCGTTGGAGTCGACCCCGATGGCGTCGTAGGGGATGCCGTTGTAGACGAACGGGTCGATGCCGAAGTCGACGATCTCCTCGTCGCCGATCGGGTCGAACGGGATGCCGAACGTGCCGTTGAGGTCGAGGTAGCCGTCGAACCCGAGCGGCTCCATGCTCGGCGTACCGGGGGAGCGACCCGTGAGCTCGACGGCGGCGACCTCGGTGGTGCGGGAGCTCGTGACCGTCGCTCCCTCGGCGTCGGTGATCCGCAGCCGGTCGTTGACCTCGGTCTCGCCCTCGACGACGGTCGGGCCGAAGCTGTCGTTGGTGGCCGTGACCGTGCACGTGGTGGTGGCGCCCACGGCGACGGTGGCGTCGTCGCAGTCGCTGGTGACGGTGGCGCCGCCCTGCGACGGGGCGAAGGCCACCGGCAGGTGCAGCGTCTCCCGACCCGAGGCGGCCAGGCGGATCTCGCCGAACTCCTGGCCCTCGGTGTTGGTCGAGGCGATGGTGATCTCCACCGTCCTCGACGCCCCCGCGGCCACCGTGAAGCGGCTGGGCGACACCGTGATCGTGCTGCCCTCGCCGGCGGTGGTGCTCACCGCGTAGGTGGCGGTGGATCCCCCGACGTTGGTGAACGTCCGGGTCGTCGTGATCTCACCGGGCATCGTCGGGGCGTTGACCGACGGGATGTTCAGGTCGATCCGGTCGGTGGGCGAGGCGGAGAGGGTGAGGAACCGTCGGGCCGTCTCGTCCAGGGTGAGGCCCGGGGCGCGGGCGGCGCCCAGGTCGATGCGGCCGGCGCCGATGTCGAACGGGTCGGCGGCGGTCTCGCCGTCCTCCTTGACCAGCTCGGTGGTGGCCGTGGTCATCAGGGCCGACCGGACCTGGCCCGGCGTCCACCCGGGGTGCTCGGCCAACATGAGGATGCCCGAGCCGGCCACGTGCGGCGCCGACATCGAGGTACCGGCGATGGCCTGGAAGTACTCGCCGGGGGGACCCTCCACGATCGACTCCGGCGTCGGCGTGGTGCCGGCCAGGATCTGCACGCCGGGGGCGGTGACATCGGGCTTCAGGAAGTCGCCGGCGGGACCCCGCGAGGAGAAGTCGGCGACCACGTCGCCCACGCCGTCGCGGGAGATGCCGGCGGTGAAGGTGCCGGTCACGCCGGGGTGGGTGTCGACGAAGGCCTCGAAGCCGGTGCCGGCGGGCAGGTGGACGACCGGCAGCCAGTGGTTGTCGGTCATGGTCGAGCCCGGGTTGACGTTGTAGAGGACCATGCCCTCGCCGCCGCCCTGGAAGACGCTGTAGCCGCTGGCCACGCGGCCGGCCGGGTTGCCCCGGGCGCAGCCGACGATCAGGCCGTCGAAGGTGTCGGCCTCCGGCGGCTCGGCGGCGCAGGTCGGGTCGGTGTAGCCGGGCACGTCCTGGGCCAGGACGACGGGGGTGGCCGCAGCGATGCCGGAGCCGATCGACACGCCCGAGGCGGTGAAGGTGTCGGAGCCGGCGGTGAGGCTGAGGTCGGAGCCGAACTCGCGGAGCTGAGTGGAGGCGGCCACCGAGGTGGTCCACGGCGAGAGGTGGTTGGCGGTGGACGCGCCCGGGCCCTCGTTGCCGGCCGAGGTCGACACGTAGACGCCGGCGGCGTAGGCGTCGAGGAAGGCCAGCTCGGTCGAGTCGGTGAACGGCGTGGTGCCGCCCGAGATCGAGTAGTTGATGACGTCGACGCCGTCGAGGATGGCGGCCTCGACCGCTCCGGTGGTGTCGGAGCCGTAGCAGCCGACGGCGCCGCAGACCTTGTAGCCCATGACCCAGGCGCCGGGGGCGACGCCGGAGATCGGGCCGCGGTCGACACCGAACACGGGCGCTTCGTCGACCACACCGCCGGCCACCGTGGATGCGGTGTGGGTGCCGTGGCCGTTCGAGTCACGGGCGGAGTCCGGGTAGACCTCGTCCTCGTCGCCGTTCACCAGCAGGTAGGTGTCGATGAAGGCGCTGCCGCCGACGAGCTTGTTGGTGCACTCGAAGACGTCCGTCGCCGGGGTGAGGGGGTCGTCGCCGAAGTCGCACTCGAGGGCGCGGCCGTCGGGTCGGGTCGGCCGGGCGGGGAGATCGGGGTTGGCCGCGAACGACGGGTGCTCGGGCCAGAGCCCGCTGTCGAGCGAGCCGAAGAGGATGCCCTCGCCGGCCGTGGCCTGACCGCCCACCTGGTCCCAGACCGCGGGGGCGTCGATGAACTCGGTGCTCGAGTCGGTGAGCGGCTGGTTGAGGGTGTCCTCCTGCACGGCGACGACGCCGGGCACGGAGAGGAGATCCTTGGCCCGGTTGGCGGGCACGACGGCGGCGACGCCGCCGTAGACGACGCGGAAGCTGCGTCCGATGCGGGCCTCGGGCACGGCCGCGGTGATGTCGGCCGTGATCTCGGCCTCCTGGCGGGCGACCTCGCGGGCGTAGGCGCTCCGGGTCGCGGTGGCGTCGGTGAGCGACCGGCCGGTGACCGCCGGGCTGGTGGCGGCGAGACCGTCGCGGCCACCTTCGTAGGTGGCGATCGAGTCGTAGTCGAGCTTGACGACGACCGGGACCGGCGTCGTGTCGGTGCGGGCGATGAGGTCGGGGTCGCTCGCCGCCACCCGGCTGGTCGGCGCCTTGGCGCCCTCGGTGCGGGAGGTGGCCTCCAGCGGGGTCACCGTGAACCGGTCGGCCTCGGGTCTCGGCGTGGCCTGGGCGCCCGAGGGGGGCGACGCGCCGACGACGACGAGGGCGGCCGCGGCGACGGCCGCGACGGCGAGGTGGAGCGCACGACTCCGCATGGTGCCTCCCAAGGGGGCGTTTGGGGGTGGGGGATGGCGGGCACGGCTACCGCCCTGGCAACGTGCCGGCGGGCACACTAGACCCCCCTGTCAAGGTGTGCACCCGATCGGTGGATCGGGACCCAGGGCGTTCACGAATCCCGTCAGTCCCCGGTCATCTCGCTCCCGGAGACGGGTGAGCCCTGCACACCCTGCCCACTGGGGGCGTGATGGCGGACCTTGGCGGAGGGTGTGGGATTCGAACCCACGGTGGGTTGCCCCACACACGCTTTCCAAGCGTGCCGATTCGGCCGCTCTCGCAACCCTCCAGGACCCACCTCGGTGGGGCCGGCTGACCAGGATAGGCGGGCGACCCCGACGGTGACGAAGGGCGATGCAGCCGCTAGCCTGGCCCGTCTCCCGCCCCCGCAGGGGCGGCCGGGTCCTGTGCGACCAGGCGCCGTGAACCGAGTCAGGGCCGGAAGGCAGCAGCTCTCAGCGGACAGCCAGGTGCGCCGCAGGTCGCCTGGCCGCCACCTGCGGGGGCGGGTCTCTCCGCCCGGACGGTCTGGGGGGACGGGGCGGGGCGTGAGGAGGGGCAGCACGTGGGCGACTCCAGCACCGAGGCGGAGGCGACGCGGCCGTCGGCGTGGACGCTGCCGGAGCCCCCGACGCAGTCGATGCCCGCCCTCGCCGGCCTCCGGGGCCTCGCCGCGGTGGCCGTGGCCGCCTCGCACGTCGCCGCCCTGACCACGCTGTCGTCGCAGCCGGGATGGCTGGCGGTCTGGCTCACCCCCACCGGTCTCACCGCCGTCGTGCTCTTCTTCCTGATGTCCGGGTTCCTGATCCTCGGACCGCTGCTGCGCGCCCACCAGGAGGCCCGCCCCCGCCCGTCGGCGATCCGCTTCGTGGCCCAGCGCGCCCTGCGCGTGTACCCCACGTACTGGTTCATCCTGGTGGTCGCCGTCCTGGTCTTCGAGGTCGACAGCTTCACCGCCGGCGAGTGGCCCCTGATGCTGAGCCTCGTCTACGTCGTGCGCGAGGGGATGTTCCCCCGCGGGCTGTTCGTGGCCTGGACCCTGGCCGTCGAGATGGTCTTCTACGTGGTCGGACCGGTGATCGTGGCCGGGATGTACCTCGTCGCCGGGCCGGGCCGGAGCGTCGAGGCCCGCCGCCGGGTGCAGGGCGTGGTGCTCTGCGTCGTGCCCCTCGCCCTCGTGGCCCTCGGCATCGTCACCCGGCTCGAGGAGGGCTCGGTGGCCGCGGCCGTCGCCGCCGCCACCCCGCTCGTCGTCACCGCCCTGCTGGTGGGCTGCGCCTGCGCCTACGGGCTGAACCGGGGGCGGCCGCCGGCGGCGATCGTCGACCTGGCCCGGCGGCCCTGGCTCTGCCTCCTCCTGTGCCTCGGCCTGTACTGGCTGATCACGCTGCTCGACCTGCCCCTCGGCCTGGTCGGTGTGGCCCCCGCCAAGGGCGCCGCCTGGTACACGTTCCTGTCGATCGCCCTCAGCCTCCTCCTGGTCCTGCCGGCGGTCGTCGACCGGAAGGCCACCACCGCCTACCACCGGTTCCTCGGCAGCCGGCCCCTCCGGTGGCTGGGCGAGCTGTCCTACGGCATCTACCTCTGGCACATGCCCGTCCTGGGGCTCCTGGCCCGCCGCTTCGACATCGCCGGGCGGACCTCGACCCACGTCCCGGCCCTGCTGGCCACGCTGGCCCTGTCGCTGGTGATGGCGGCCCTGAGCTACGTGCTGGTCGAGCAGCCGGTGCGCCGCCTGTCCCGGCGGGCCGTGGGCTCGATGACCGCCGTGGCCCGGGGTTCGAGCCCGGGGCCGGCGGTCGCGGACGCTCGGTAGAGTCGCCCCCGATGGCCCACCAGTCGCTCTACCGCCGCTACCGGTCCCAGCGGTTCTCCGAGGTCCGGGGCCAGGACACCGTCGTCGGCGCCCTCCGCTCGGCGGTGGCCGACGAGCGGGTCGGCCACGCCTACCTCTTCAGCGGCCCGCGGGGCACGGGCAAGACCTCGACGGCCCGCATCCTGGCCAAGGCCCTCAACTGCGAGGACCTCCAGGACGGCGAGCCCTGCACCGTCTGCGCCTCGTGCGTGGCCATGCAGGCGGGCACCTCGTACGACCTGCAGGAGCTCGACGCGGCCAGCAACAACAAGGTCGAGGACGTCCGGGCCCTGATCGAGCGGGTGGCGCTGGGCAGCCCCGGGCGAACCAAGGTGTACATCCTCGACGAGGTCCACATGCTGTCGCCGGGGGCGTCGAACGCCCTGCTCAAGACGTTGGAGGAGCCGCCCGACCACGTCGTGTTCGTGCTGGCCACCACCGACCCGCAGAAGGTCCTGCCGACCATCCGCAGCCGGACCCAGCACTTCGAGTTCCACCTCCTGCCCGCCGACGTGATGGAGGAGCACGTCCGCTGGGTGATCGCCGACGCCGGGCTCGACGTCGACGACGCCGCCATCGAGCACGTGCTCCGCGCCGGAGGCGGGTCCGCCCGCGACACGCTGTCGTTCCTCGACCAGGCCGCCGCCGGTGGGGTCAGCACCGACGGCGACCACGCCGAGGCCCTGGCCGAGGCGGTCGTGGCCGTCGACACCGCGGCCGCCCTCTCGGCCGTCGCCACCGCCACCATCGCCGGGCGCGACCCCCGGGTCCTGGGCGAGGCCCTCCTGGCCCATCTCCGCGACGTCTTCCTGCTGCGGATGGGCGGGCCGTTGGGGCACCTGTCCGACGCGGCCCGGGTCCGGGTCGAGGGATGGGCCGGCCGGGTCACCGATCGCACCGTCACCCGGGCCCTCGAAGAGGTGGGCGAGGCGCTCCTGGCCATGCGCCAGGCCCCGGATCCCCGCATCCCGCTCGAGGTCGCCCTCGTCCGCATCACCCGCTCGACCCCGGCCAGCCCCGGGGGCGAGGGCGTCGCCGGCACCGACGAGCTGCTCGAGCGCATCGCCCGTCTCGAGGCCGGTCTCGCCGGTCTCGCCGCTGGTGGTGGGTCGGCTCCGGCTGCTCCGGCCCCGGCTCCCGCCCCCGCACCTCCAGTCCCCGACGACGCGCCGGCACCGGCACCGACACCGGAGCCCGAGCCGAGCGTGGCGCCCGCCCCGCCGCCGGCCGACGCCGTGGCCAGCGCCCGGGCCAAGGCCCGCGCCGCCGCTCCGTCCCGATCGTCGGCCCGCCCGGCGCCGGCCCCCGCGGCCGACGCGGCTCCGCCGCCACCCCCGCCCCCGTCCCGTGCCGCCCGTGAGGCGGCTCCGGCCGACCCGCCCGCGGCCCCGCCGCCGGACCCGGCCCCGGCCCCGGCCCCGGTGGCCGAGGAGCCGGCGGTCGCCGAGCCGGGTGACGACCTCGCCACGCTGTGGACCGAGCGGGTCGTCCCCGACCTGCGGGGTGCCACCAAGGCCATGTTCAAGATGGGCCGGGTCGTGTCGGTCGAGGGCGACACGATCGTCCTCGGCCTGGAGAACTCGCCCACCCTCGAGCGCTGCGAGCAGAAGCGGCCCGAGGCCGAAGCGGGCCTCGCCACCGCGGCCGGCCGGCCCGTCCGGCTGGAGCTGGTCGTCGCGGGCGAGGCCGCCTCGAGCCCCCGCCCCGAGCGGCGCCCGGCACCGGCCGACGACGCGGCCGAGATGATCGACCCCGACGAGCTGGTCGACGCCCCGGCCCAGCAGCTCACCGGTGTCGACCGGGTCACCGAGGCCTTCCCCGGCGCCCAGATCGTCGATCCCTGACCGCGTCCCGGAGGACACCATGACCGACAACCCGCGCCCGCCCGACGAGACGGACGAGACCGACGACCTCGACGACGAGATGGGGCCGACTGCCTCGGGCCCGTCGATCCCGGCCCAGCTGGTCTCCGCCGACGGCGTCGAGGTCGCGCCGCTCGACGAGGACGACGACGACGATCCCTTCGACCTCGGCAACCTCCTGGGCGGCGGGGGCCTCGACCTGGGCAGCCTCATGGAGCAGGCCAGCCAGATGCAGCAGCAGATGGCCGAGGCCCAGGCGGCGGCGGCCACCACGGTGCTCGAGGGCGTGGCGGGCGGCGGTGCGGTCAAGATCACCGTCACCGGCACCGGCGACTTCCAGACGGTCCACATCGACCCTGGCGCGGTCGACCCCGACGACGTGGCCATGCTCGAGGACCTCGTCCTCGCCGCCCTCCGCGATGCCTCGGCCCGCATCCAGGAGCTCCAGGCCGGCGCCATGGGCGGCCTCGGCGACCTCCTCGGCGGCGACGCGTGAACCGCCCCCTGCCGAGGACGCCCTAGGTGGCCGTCTACACCGGGCCGGTCCAGGACCTGGTCGACGAGCTGGGCAAGCTGCCGGGGATCGGGCCCAAGTCGGCCCAGCGCATCGCCTTCCACCTGCTCCAGCTGCCCCGCGACGACGCCCTGCGCCTGGCCGGGGTCATCACCGAGGCCAAGGACAAGGTCCGCTGGTGCGAGCGGTGCTTCAACGTGGCCTCGGCCCCGCTGTGCGACATCTGCAACGACGACCGTCGTGACGGCACCCTCATCTGCGTCGTCGAGGAGCCCCGCGACGTCGTGGCCGTCGAGAAGACCCACGAGTACAAGGGCCGGTACCACGTGCTCGGCGGGGCCCTGAACCCGCTGGAGGGCATCGGGGCGGACCAGCTCCGCATGAAGGAGCTGTTCGCCCGGATCGGGGGCGAGGACGTCGCCGAGGTGATCCTCTGCACCAACCCCAACGTCGAGGGCGAGGCGACGGCCATGTACCTGGCCAAGATGCTCCACGACCTGCCGCTCAAGGTCACGCGCATCGCCAGCGGCGTCCCCGTCGGCGGCGACCTGGAGTACGCAGACGAGCTCACCCTGGGCCGCGCCCTCGAGGGCCGTCGGGCCGTCTGACCCGGAGGGTCCTACACGTCGGGGCGGACGTAGTAGGCCTGGCTGGCGGCGAGGAAGCGGACGAGGGCCAGCTCGCCGTCGGTGGTGGACGATCCCAGCTGCGTGGTCCAGGTGCTGATCTCGGCGCTGGTCGGCTCGCGGTCGACCCAGCGGAGGAAGAGGTCCCGGATCACGACCAGACGGGACTCCGGGGCGTTGAGGAAGCGATCGGCCACCGTGCCCTTGGTCAGGCCCATGTCGATCTGGTCGACCCAGTAGTCGATCTCGTCCTGTGCCGCCGTGCGCCCGAGGATGTCGCGGTAGGCGGCGGCGACGTACTGCGGCGGGGTGTTCCCGGCGTCGAGGTAGTACTCGTTCGAGCCGTAGAGGTTGGCCCGCAGCCGGCGCAGCACGAGGCCGTCGTCCAGCCGGTCGACCCAGTAGGCCCGACCGGCGGCGTCGGTCGTGCGCCGGAGGATGTCGACGAAGGCCCGGTCGACGGCGATGCTCCGCACCAGGTCGGTGTCGACCAGCTCCAGCACGGCCTGGGCCCGGGTCTTGGAGCCGGCGTTCAGGGCGTCGCGGAGGGCGTTGCGGTCGGCGGGGGTGGGGAACCGCATCCGGAGGTCGCGGATCACCCGGTGGGCGAAGCGCTCGTTGGCGTTGGTGTACGGCGCCCGGACCAGGACGTGGGCGTCCCCCACGTCGATGGCCTCGTACGGGCCAGTGAAGCTCACGACGTCGCTGGCGATGCTCCAGGACCCGGTCGGGACGACGATGTCGACGTAGGTCTGGGTGTCGCCGTCGACCCGCTGCTGCTGGCCACCCAGGGCGGCGATGTCGAGGAGCGCCCGGTCGGCGGGGAGCCCGCTCTGGGTGAGGGCGTAGATGATGTTGCCGACACCCTCGTCGAGGACCTGACGTCCGGTCCGGGCGAGTGCGGAGACGACCGAGGCGTCGCCGGAGACGGTGCGGGTGCGGAGGGCGACGTCGCCCCGGACGTCGGCCTGCCAGAGGTCGCCCGACACGCCCGTGCCGGTGGTGTTGATCGTGCGCCCGCCCAGCCGTGCATCGCCGAAGTCGCTGATGCCGTCCGCTCCGCCGTTGCCCCGCACGGTGTCCGTCGGGGAGGCCGTGAAGATGGCGTCGGCCGCCGAGCCCCCGGTCAGGGTGTTGGTGCCGGTGCCGCCGGACAGGGAGGCGGCGACGGCGCCCGCGACGAGGACGTCGTTGCCGTCTTCGCCCCGCAGCTCGACCCGGTTCAGGGTGGAGGTGTCCTCGACGCCGGCGGCGGTGAGGATGTCGTTCCCGGCGCCACCAGTGACGGTGAGGGTGGCCGTCGAGGTGATGATCGCCTCCCACGGGTTGCTGAACACCCGGGTCTGAGTGGTCGGCGTGCCGGTGGAGACGGCGACGCCGTCTCCCCCGCTGGTGCCCTGGACGACGACGGTGTCACCGGTCTGGCCGCCGAGGCCGACCGTGTCGTCGGCCCCCGACCGGGGGAGGATGACCCGGTCGTTGCCGGTGCCGCCGACGACCACCTCGCGCTTGGTCGACCCAGTGATCTCGTCGTCGCCGCCCCCGGCGTTGATCGTCGTGCTGACCAGGTTCGGGAAGCTGGCGATCGGGAACGGCGCCCCGAAGACCTGGCGGATGCCGTCGCCGGTGAGCGTGGCGCTGGTGATGGCAGTGCAGGAGATCGGGGGAGTCGCCGGGGTGTTGAGCACGCGTACGTCGCCCGAGACGCACGACAGCCCGACCGTGCCGGTGATGCCGGTGACGGTGGCGCTGAGCGTGGAGCCCGACGATGTCACCACCACCGCGGCCCCAGCCGGCGGCGGTGCGCCGATCACCCAGACGGCCGCAGCCGCCATCGCTCCGACGAGGACCATCGCCCGTTGCCGCACCGTGCACCTCCAGAGGCCGCCCGACCAAGGGGTTCGACGCTCGGACCCTACGCCTCCGGCCGACCGCTGTCAGCGGGTGCACCACCCCCCTGTGCGCTGGCCTAGGCGTCGGGGCGAGAGAAGTAGGTCGCGCTGCCGGCGAGGAACCGGATGAGCGCCACCTCGCCCTCGACCGTCGACGACCCCATCTGGGGGGTCCAGGTCGCCAGCTCGCCGCTGGTCGGCTCCCGGAGCACCCACCGGAGGAAGAGGTCGCGGATGACGACCGTGCGGGACTCGGTGGTGTTGAGGAAGCGGTCGGCGACGGTGCCGCGGGAGAGGCCGACGTCGTCGATCTGGGCCGCCCAGTAGTCGATCTCGCCACTGCTGGCGGTCCGTCCGAGGATGTCGCGGTAGGCGGCGGCGACGTAGAGGCGGACGGTGTTGCCGGCATCGACGAAGTACTCGTCCGAGCCGTAGAGGTTGGCCCGGAGGCGGCGCAGGACGAGGTCGTCGTCGAGGCGGCCGATCCAGTAGGCCCGGCCGGCGGCGTCGGTGGTGCGGCGGAGGATGTCGACGAAGGCCCGGTCGACGGCCAGGCCGCGGTAGCCATCGGTGTCGGTCAGCCCGAGCACGGCCTGGGCCCGTGTCGTGGTGCCGGCGTCGAGCTGGCCGCGCAGCGTGCTCCGCTCGGACGGGGTGGGGTGGCGCATGAGCAGGTCGCGGATGACCCGGTGGGCGAAGCTCTCGTTGCCGCTGGTGAACGGGGCCCGCACCACCGGCACGACGCCCGCCGAGTAGGAGATGGGCTCGTAGCCACCGGTGAAGGTGATCGTCCCCGAGCCGACGGTCCACGATCCGCTGGGCACCACCACGTCGAGCGCCGTACCCGTCGTGCCCGTGACCTGCTGGGAGTGGGCGGGTAGCGGCGTGAGGTCGACCACCACCCGGTCGGAGGCGAGAGTCGCCTGGTGGACGAGGTAGGTCAGGGACCCGATGCCGGCATCGTGGTCCTGCCGCCCGGCCCGCGCGAGGGCCCCGAACACCACCGCACCGTCCGCGCCCGCGGCCCGGGCCCGGACGTAGGCGTCGCCGGCGAAGGACGCGAGCCAGGAGTCCCGGGACCCGCCGTTGCCCGAGGGGTCGTAGGTCCGGCCGCCGAAGGCGGCCTCGCCGAGGTCGCTGATCCCGTCGACGCTGGCGTTGCCCCGGACGGTGTCGCCGGGTGAGGTGCTCGCGATCGAGTCGGATGCCGATCCGCCGGTGAGGGTGTTGGCCCCCGGCCCTCCGTTGAGGGTGCAGCGGACGGCGCCGCAGAGGAGCGTGTCGTCACCCGTCCCGCCGTCCAGGATGACCCGGTTCAGCGTCGAGGCGGCGCTCATCCCGGCGGCGGTGATGACGTCGTTGCCGCCCGCGGTGTCGATGTCGACGAAGTCGGCCCCGGTGAAGGTGGCCCGCCACCCCCCGCTGGCGAGCCGGGTGGTGGTGGCGGCCGGGGACGGCGTCGAGAGGATCCCGCCGTCGCCGCCGCTCGTGCCCGTGACCTCGACCCGGTCGCTGTCCTGGCCGCCCATGAGCACGGTGTCGTCGCCGCCGCCCCACGGGGAGATGATGGTGTCGGCGCCGCCGCGAGCATCGACGGCCTCGGCCTGGGTGGAGAGCTCGATCCGGTCGCTGCTGCTGCCGGCGTCGATGGTCGTGGACGTCAGAGCCGCGAAGGCGCTGGGCGGGAACGGCGGGGCGAACACGTGGGGGGTGTCGTCGCCGTCGAGGACCGCGGCGGTGACCGCGCCGCACGTGGTGCTCGGCGTGGCGGACACTCCGAGGACCTGGACCAGGCCGGCCACGCACGAGAGCCTGATCGAGCCAGTGGTGCTGCCCGTCACGACGGCCGTCACCGTCGACCCCGTCCGGGTGACCGTGACGACGGCCCCGGCGGGGGGCGGCGCGCCGATCACCCAGACGGCCGCAGCCGCCATCGCTCCGACGAGGACCATCGCCCGTTGCCGCACCGTGCACCTCCAGAGGCCACCCGGCCAAGGGGTTCGACGCTCGGACCCTACGCCTCCGGCCGACCGCTGTCAGCGGGTGCAGCACCCCGCTGGGCGCTCGGCCTAGGCGTCGGGACGGGTGAAGTAGGCCCCGCTGGCGGTGAGGAAGCGGACGAGGGCGACCTCGCCGTCGGTCGTCGAGGAGGCCAGGGCGGTGGTCCACGTCGCGATCTCGGCGTTCGTGGGCTCGCGGTCGGCGAAGCGCAGGAACTGGTCGCGGATCACGACGGTGCGGGCCTCCGGGGTGTTGAGGAAACGATCGGCGACCGTCCCCCGGGGCCGACCGGCGGCGATCTCGCCCACCCAGTAGTCGATCTCCATGGCACCGGCCGTGCGCCCGAGGATGTCCCGGTAGGCGGCGGCCACGTACCCCGGGTTCGTCCCGCCACCCTGCTCGCTGACGTACTCGGGCGAGCCGTAGAGGTTGGCCCGCAGCCGGCGCAGAACGAGGCCGTCGCGCAGGCGCTCGACCCAGTAGGCCCGCCCGGGGATGTCGGTGCCCCGCCGGAGGATGTCGACGAAGGCCCGGTCGACGGCGATGGCCCGGTAGGTGTCGGTGGCGGTGATGCTGGCCGCCATCTGGGCCCGGGTGAGGGTGCCGGCCTCCAGCTGGCCGGCGTAGGCGGACCGCTCGGCACCCGACGGGATCCGCATCTCCAGGTCGCGGAGCACCCGGTGGGCGAAGCGGACGTTCGGATCGGTGTAGGGAGCGCGGACGAACGAGGTCGTCGCCGAGCCGGCGATCACCGGCTGGTAGCCACCGGTGAAGGTCACGACGCCGCTCGCGACCGACCACGACCCGGTGGGCGCCACCACGTCGACGACGGTCTGGGGCGAGGTGGACGTGATCCGCACCTGGTGGTCGCTGAGGGCGGCCACCTCGACCACGACCCGGTCGCCGGGCAGGCCGGCCCCGTCGGGCTGGACGGTGAT
>DASVEC010000535.1:0-8249 GCA_036380755.1 Iamia sp.
GCCCTCAGCCGCATGCTCGACCAGCACGAACCGTTCCCCGCGGTCGTGATGGATCGCGGGTGGCACCTCCAGCGCGCCAACACCGGCGCCGCCGTGCTCTTCGGGCGGCTGTTCGCGCCCGATCCGATGCCGGCCGAGGCCAACGTGCTGCGTCTCATCGTCGAGCCGGGACCGGTGCGCGAGCGCATCGTCAACTGGCCCGCCGTCGTGGTCGCGCTCCTGGAGCGCGCCCGGCGGGAGGCGGTCGGCGGCGTCCTCGACCCCGGGACCGCGGACCTCGTCGCCGGGCTCCGCGCCCGCGACGACGTGCGCCCGCTCCTCGCCGCACCGGTCGCCGGCGGCGCACCGGCGCCGGTGATCGACGTGCGGTTCGCCGTCGACGGCGCGGAGCTGTCCTTCTTCTCGGTGGTGTCGACCGTCGGCACCCCCGTCGACGTCACCGCCCAGGAGCTCCGCATCGAGGCCTTCTTCCCCGCCGACGAACCCACCCGGGCCGCCTGGTCCCTCCTGTGCAGTTAGGCGCGCTTAACAACGTCATGGTTCGGTGGTAGACCCTTGCGGTGCCCTCGCCGCTGACGGACCTCGCGGAGCTCGTCTCCCGCCCGCTGTTCCACACCGCCCGCGTCACCGCGGTCGAGGACCTGACGCCCCGGGTGCGCCTCGTCTCCCTCGCCGCCGGGTGGGCCCGGCCCGGCTCGTGGCGTCCGGGCGACAAGGTCCAGGTGCGGATGGCGGGCCTGTCGACCCGCACCTACACGCCGGTGGTCGTCGACGAGGCCGCCGAGGGGTTCGGCCTGGTCGGCTTCGTCCACGGCGACGGGCCCGGCGCCCGGTGGGTGCGGGGCCTCGACCTCGCCGACGAGGTGGCGGTGTTCGGCCCCCGCCGGTCCCTCGACTGCTCGGGCCTGACCGGGCGGGTGGTGCTGGTCGGCGACGAGACGGCCGTGGGCCTGGCCGCCGCCGTGGCGGGTGTCGCCGGGGTCGACCTCTGGTGCGCCTTCGAGGCCACCGAGCCCGACGACGTGCGCGCCCCGGCCGAGCGCCTCGGCCTCGCCGTCGACCACGTCGTGGCCCGGACCGAGGGCGGTGGCCACCGCGCCGGGCTGGTGGCCGCGGTGGCCGAGCGCATTGGCGCCGGCGACGCCACCCTCGTGGCCAGTGGCGATGCCGCCACCGTGGCCGCCGTCCGCCGCCACCTGAAGGAGCAGGGCGTGCGCCCGGACCGCACCCTGGCCAAGGCCTACTGGGCCGAGGGCCGCCGCGGCCTGGACTGAGGACCTCGACCGGGGCGCCGGCGGCGCCGGTAGCGTCGGGGGACGTGGAGTACGTGAACCTCGGATCGACCGGACTGCGGGTCTCGCGGGTCTGCCTCGGGATGATGAGCTTCGGCCCTCACCCGGACCGGCCCTGGGCCCTCGACGAGAGCGAGGCCGAGCCCATCGTCAGGGCAGCCGTCGAGGGCGGCATCACCTTCTTCGACACCGCCGACGCCTACTCGAAGGGCGCCAGCGAGGAGATCACGGGCCGCCTGCTCACCAAGATGCTCGGCCGGGACGAGGTGGTGATCGCCACCAAGGTCTTCATGCCGATGACCCCCGGGCCCAACGGCGGCGGGCTGTCGCGCAAGCACATCCTCTCGGCCATCGACGCCTCGCTCGGGCGGCTGGGCCTCGACCACGTCGACCTCTACCAGATCCACCGCTGGGACCCGCACGTCCCCATCGAGGAGACGATGGAGGCACTGCACGACGTCGTCCGGGCCGGCAAGGCCCGCTACATCGGGGCCAGCAGCATGTACGCCTGGCAGTTCGCCAAGGCCCAGCACGTGGCCGAGACCAACGGCTGGACCCGGTTCGTCTCCATGCAGCCGCACTACAACCTCATCTACCGGGAGGAGGAGCGGGAGATGATCCCGCTCTGCCTCGACCAGGGCGTCGGGGTCATCCCGTGGAGCCCGCTGGCCCGGGGCCGTCTCACCGGCAACCGCACCCGGGAGGGCGAGGCGCTGACGAAGCGCAGCGACACCGACCACTTCGCCCCGTTCCTCTACACGGACGACGCCGACTTCGACATCATCGACCGCAACGCCGAGCTGGCCGCCCGGCGGGGCGTGTCGCCGGCGCAGACCGCCCTGGCCTGGCTGCTGGCCAAGCCGGGCGTCACCGCCCCCATCGTCGGCGCCACCAAGCTCCAGCACCTCCTCGACGCCATCGCCGCCGAGCAGCTCACGCTCGCCGCCGACGAGATCGCCTCGCTCGAGGAGCTCTACCGGCCCCACCCCGTCGCCGGCCACTGACCGGGACGTCGCGCCGGCGTCACCTGGGCGTCACCGACGAGGACTACCTTGCGCGGCTTGCCCGGCTGCTACGTGACCCGACGCGACATCCTCCGCTGGACCTCCTTCGCCCTCGCCGCGGCGCCGGTCGGGGCGAGCGGCCTGCTGGCGCCCGGCCGGGCGTGGGGGCAGGCGACCGGCCCCGTCACCCCCGCCCACCTCGAGCTGGTGACGCTCACCGAGGACGAGGCCGTCATCACCTGGTACACGGGCGTCACCGGCTCGAAGGACGACCTGGGCCGGATGGAGCCGGCGCCGGCCGATGCCGTCGTCGAGTGGGGCACCGACCCCGGCCGGCTCGACCGGACCGCCAGCAGCGAGCGGACCGACACGCCGTACCACCGGGTCCGTCTCACCGGGCTGGAGCCGGGCCGCACCTACCACTACCGGGCCCGCTCGGCCGGCCAGCTCGTCACGCCCACCGAGCTCACCCTCGTCGCCGGCAACGCCGTGAGCACGAGCGAGGACCCGGCGACCGGCACGGGCCCGTTCGCCTTCACCGTGCCGATGCCGCCGCCGGGCCGGCTCCTGTTCTCGGTGGTGCTGTGCAACGACCTCCACGTCGGGGAGACGGTGGCGGGGCGCTCCGGCGACATCCCCGGTCTCGAGGGCGTCTCCCAGCTGCCCGGGCTCGACCCGTACCCCGAGGTGATGTTCCGGTCGGTGGTGGACGACGCGACCGAGCTGGGCGCCGGCTTCCTGCTCGCCGCCGGTGACATCACCGCCGAGGCCGAGCCGGTCGACCTGCGGACGGCCCGCGAGATGCTCGACCGCTTCGGCGAGCGCCACGCCGACTGGTTCGCCGCCCGTGGCAACCACGACCGGGCCCACGAGGGCGAGGCCTACGCCGCGTGCCGTGTCGGGCGCTGGCAGGGCCACGACTGCTTCGTGGACGAGTTCTTCCCCGACCGCGAGCCCACCTGGTTCGCCGACGATCTGCACGGCCTGCGGGTGCTGGGGCTCGACACCTACGACAAGGCGGGCCGGGGGAGCGACGCCGGCGAGCTGTCGCCGGACCAGATGGAGTGGTTCCACGAGACCATCGCCGCCGACCCCGACCGGCCCACCGTCGTCTTCGGCCACCACCCGCTGGTCGTCGAGGCCTCGCCGTACCCCGTCACCGACGGCAGCACGCTCGACCCCGACCAGGCGGCCGCCATCGTCGAGGAGTACCGGGCCAACCCCGGGGTGTTCCTGCACCACGCCGGGCACACGCACCGCAACCGGCGCAGCGACCTGGCCGGCGCCCCGGGCGTGGTCCACCAGGAGGTGGCCGCGGTCAAGGAGTACCCCGGCGGGTTCACGCTGATGCGGGTCCACGAGGGCGGGTACGCGCTCAACTTCCACAAGGCCAGCAGCGACGAGGCCCGCGCCTGGGTCGAGCGCAGTCGGACCCAAATCGGTCACTCGTGGCCCCAGTTCGCCCTGGGCAGCCGGGTGTCCGATCGCAACCTGGTGGTCGAGCGCGACCTGTCCGGGCTCCGCCCCGCCCCCACGGCCGCGCCGGCGACCCGACCGGCCGAGAGCTCGGCGCCGCCGGCCGAGGACGACGACGGCGGCGACGGCGCGCCGGTCCTGCTCGGCGGGATCGGCCTCGCCGCCGTGACCGCCGGCGCCGGTGGCGTGCTGGCCTGGCGGCGGCGCACGGCGGCGGCCCGGCCCGAGGTGCAGTAGGACACAGCGATGACCACCCCCCCACCCGACGGCCCGGCGATGGTCGCGGCCCTGGCCGACCTGGTCGAGGCCGAGGCCGCGACCTGCGAGGAGAACCGCACCACGACGCCCGCGGTCGTCGAGGCGATGTGGTCCACCGGACTGCTGGCCCGGTTCAACCCGGCCGAGGCGGGCGGGGCCGAGCCGACGTTCGCCGAGATGATCGAGACGTGGATCGAGATGGCCCGCCTCGACGGGTCCTTCGGCTGGATCGGGATCGCCAACCTGCCCTCGACGGCGGCGATCGCGGCCTACCTGCCCGAGGCCGGGTTCGCCGAGGTCTTCGGCGACGGCGACCGCGTCACCATGGGCGGCCAGTTCTTCCCCAACGGCACCGGCACCGCGGTCGACGGGGGGTACCGGCTCACCGGCGCGTACAGCTTCGGCTCCGGCACCGGTCACAGCGAGTACGTGGCCGCCGGCTTCATGCCGATGGTCGACGGCGACCTGGTGTACGTCACCGACGGGATCCCCGAGCTGCGGGTCGCGGTCGTGCCCCGCGCCGAGGTGACCTTCACCGACGGCTGGTACGTGCAGGGCCTCAAGGGCACCGGGTCCTACGACTACGAGATCACCGACGTCTTCGTCCCCGCCCACCGCACCTTCGAGCTCTTCACCCGCACGCCCCACCGCGGGACGGCGCCGACGTTCCGCATGGGGTTGATGCCGGTGGTCGCCGCCGGCCACGCCGGCTGGGCGCTCGGCGTGGCGCGCAGCATGCTCGACGACGTCCGCCAGCTCGCCCTCGGCAAGGTGCGCATGGGCGATCCGGGCACCCTGGCCCACCGGACCAGCTTCCAGACCGGTCTCGCTCACCACGAGTGCATGTGGCACGCCGCGCACCTGCTCGTGCTCCAGGCCTTCGGCGAGGCCGAGGCGGCCGTCGGGGCCGGCGAGGACCTCACCCCGACGCTGCGGGCCGACCTCCGCGCGGCCGCCGTCTACGCCACCGACTGCTCCCGGGAGATCGCCCAGTGGGCGCACCTGGCGGCGGGCACGACCGCCATCCGGGAGGGCAGCCGCCTGGAGCGGGCCTTCCGCGACCTCTACACGGGCACCCAGCACGTCTTCATCGGCGAGAAGGTGGCCAGCGACTCGGCCCAGGTCTGGCTCGGTCTCCTCGACGATCCCCTCGGTCTCTGACCGGCCTCAGGGCAGGGCCCTTGCGGCCGATGAGACCCGGGTGGGCACCGCGGACGACACCGATGTGGCGGAGTACCGCGCCCAGCAACGGCGTGAGACCCGCGACAGCACCCTGCTGGCCGGGGTGGTCGCCCTGGTCGCGCTGCCGCTGTGGGCCGCCTTCGATCAGGTGCTGGTGCCGGCGCGGGCAGGGGACTTCCTGGCCGCCCGGCTGGCCGCCGAGGTCGTCATCGCCCTGACCGGCCTGGCCCTCTGGCGCCGCCGGTTCGGGACGCGGTGGGCCGAGCCGCTGTCGTTCCTGATCGTCGCCTCCCTGCTGGCCAGCATCGCCTGGATGGTGCCCCGGACGGGCGACCAGCTCGAGGCCTACCTGCTCGGGATGTCGCTGCCGATCTACGCCACCGCCTTCCTCGTCGTCTGGCGCTGGCCGATGACCGTGGCCCTCACCGGGTTCACGGGCGTGGCGCTCACCGTGTCCGCCCTCGGCGTCGACCCCGCCCTCGACCGCCGCCAGATCACGACGACCGCCTTCTACCTCGGCACCGTCTCGGCCATGACGATCGCGGCCCAGGTGTACCGGGAGCGGAAGCGCTGGCAGCAGCACGTGACCCAGACGGCGCTCGAGGCCGAGCGCCACCGCAACGCCGTCCTCGTCGAGGAGCTCGAGCAGCTCAGCCGGGAGGATCCGCTCACGTCGGTCGGGAACCGGCGGGCGTGGGACGAGCGGCTGACCGGCGAGGTCCTGCGGGCCCGCCGATCCGGTCGCCCGCTCTCGGTGATCGTCGTCGACCTCGACCACTTCAAGGCCGTCAACGACCGGTCCGGCCACGCCGTCGGCGACTCGGTCCTGCGGACGACGACCGCGGTGCTGGCCGAGCGCATCCGCGGCTCCGACTTCCTCGCCCGGCTGGGCGGGGACGAGCTGGCCATCCTCTGTCCCGACACCTCGCTGGCGGCCGCCGCCACCCTCGGTGCCGACATCCGGGACGGGATCCGCACCGCGCCCTTCGCCGACGGCGTCACCATGACGTGCTCGATCGGCGTGGCCGAGCTCGAGCGGGACGACCCCAACGGCGAGGTCCTGTGCCACCGGGCCGACGGCGCCCTCTACGACGCCAAGACCGTGCGTGACACGGTCCGCTGCGCCGAGCCCGGCACGCCGACCCGCCTCCCGACTCGACGGGTCGTCTAGCTAGCTCGCTCGATCGGGCTCCGCGGGGAGGCGGATCGTGAACCAGACGGTCTTGCCGCCGCCGTGGGCCGTCGACCCCCACTCGGTCGCCAGGTCGTCGAGGAGGTGCAGGCCGCGCCCGGTCAGGCGGTCGGGGCGACGGGTGCGACGAGTCGGCTCCTGCGGCGAGCGGTCCGAGACCTCGACCCGGAGCTCGGTGGGGGAGCGGACGATGACCAGGCGCGAGTCCGTGCCCACGTGCAGGAGGACGTTGGCGACCACCTCGGCGACGAGGAGGCAGGCTGCGTCGACGAGGTCGTCGGGGAGGCCGTCCAGCCGCTCCCGCAGGGCGGCCCGCGCCACCCCGGCCGACGTCATCGACGAGCCGAGGTCGACGACGGTGCGCTCCTCTGGCGATCGTTCGTCCATCGGCGCCCCCCCGGGCGTGTGGTCGGCGAGCCTAGGACGTCAGAAGGGACCCCGGATCTCGTAGGTGATGCCCAGACCGAAGCCGCGCTGGCTGGAGAGGTAGAGGCGGTCGCCGCGGGGGGTGAAGGCGATGCCGGTGATCTCCGACGCGGTGGGGACCGGGCTGTCGCTGGCGATGCCGTGCTGGGGCCCGGTCGCCTGGCAGAAGGCGAACAGCCGGCGATCGGGCGTGACCCCGACGACCTGCATGTCGTCGCCGTCCTCGGCCACGTAGAGGATCCCCCGGGTCGGGTGCATCTGGATGTTGTCGACCCCGTTGAGGACGGGCGAGGCCACGTCGGCCGGGTCGTACAGCTCGCCGATCGTCCCGTCGGCGAGCCGGAGGGCCCAGATGCGCCCGTCGCCCTTGGTGGAGAGGTAGACGACGCCGTCGCGGCACAGCACGCCCTCGCCGCCGTCGAAGAGGGTCCCGCGCACCTGGGACCGGAGGGGGCCCTGGGCTGCCGACGGGTCCGGGATGCGGATCCAGGAGACGACGCCGTGGCGGACGCGTGCGGCCTCGAGCTTGCCCTTGGTCAGGTCGCCCCAGGTCGTGGGGGTGAACCGGTAGAGGAGGCCGTCGCCCTGGTCCTCGCTGAGGTAGATGCGCCGGCCGACGGGGTCGCAGGCGGCCATCTCGTGCTTGAACAGGCCCAGCGCCGGCCGGGCCACCGGCGGACGCAGCCCCCGCGGATCGCACTCGAAGACCCGTCCGGCCCGGAACGGCGTGAGCGGGGTGGCGGCCTCCTCGTACTCCTCGCACGCCAGCCAGGTGCCCCACGGCGTCGGCCCGCCGGCGCACAGGCTGCGGGCGCCGACCTCGGGACCGAGGATGGTGCGGACCGACGTGATGGTGCCGTTGGGCCGGAACTGGACGGCGGTGACCCGGCCCAGGCCGTCGCCGGCGGTCGCCAGGCCGGGGATGTCGGTCGGCGGCGGGTTCTCGCTGTTGGAGACGAGGATCCAGCCCCCGCCCGCCAGGGGGAAGGTGCCGGCGCCGTCGGGGAAGGGATGCCACGGCACGTCGCTGCCGGCGACGCGCACGCCGGCCTGTCCGATCACCCGGGAGGTGAAGCCGGGGGGCAGGCGGAGGCCGTTGGTGTCGGCGGCGCGGAGACGACCGTACGGCCCGGTGACGGTCGTGGTCGCGCCCGAGGCCATGGCGGCGAAGCCGCCGAGCGGGCGGGTGGCGGCGACACCGAGGGCGGCGGCGGCCCCGCCCAGGATCGAGCGGCGGGAGACGGTCATCGGCGTGTCCGCAGGGCGAGGAGGCCGCCGGCGGCGGCGGTGCCGACCGAGCCGGCCGACGGGACGGCCGCCGCGCCCGTGACCCGGGCGGGAGGTCGCCAGGAGGGGTCGACCGGCGCCGTCGCCGGCTCGAGCCGATTGGTGCCCAGCCGGCTCCGCCACGACCGGGCC
>DASVEC010000536.1:0-18126 GCA_036380755.1 Iamia sp.
GCCGGGTGTCCCACTGGTCGCGGCCGGCCACCACCCCCGCCTCCCGCGACAGGCGCTCCCACGCCGCCACCGGCACCGGGCGGCCCTCGTGGCGCAGCGGCGCCGTGCCCAGCCAGTCGAGCACCGCCTGGCGCCGCCACCCCTGCTCGGGCAGGGCCAGCAGGCCGATCAGGGTGCGACCAGCGGCCCGGGAGGCGAGGGGGACCGGCGACGGGCCGTTGACGGCCACGCCGGCGGAGGTGAGGTGCTCGTGGAGCAGGCGGGCGTACGGGTCGGCGGCCGGGTGCAGGACGGCCATGCGGTCGAGGGGCGTGCCGGCGCGGGCGGCGGCGACGACCTGGCGGACGGCGTGGCGCACCTCGTCGTCGGCGTCGGACGCGCTGGCCACGCGGGTGCGGTCGGGGGCGACGGTGGGGGCGACGACGCCGACGCCGGCCGGTGGGGGCTCGGACGGGGCCGGCACCGGGACGTCGAGCCGGGCGAGGGTGGTGGCGACGTCGGCGTCGGCGCGGGGATCGCCGGTGGTGCCGGCCAGCACCTGCACCGTCTGGTGCCCGGCGACGGCCCGCACGAGGGCGGCGGCGTGGAGCGTCAGCAGCTGGGGCAGGTGGACCACGACGGGTCCCAGGGCGGCGGCGGCCTGCGGGTCGGCGGCGACCCGCTCGGCGGCCGCGGCCATGAGGTCCTCCTCGTCGGACCAGCCCTCGGCGAGGACGGCGCGGGTGGCGCGGTGGACCCGCACGACGTCGGCCGCCCGCGGGCCGGTGCGGGCGATGGCCGAGAGGGCGGCGTCGGGGAGGTCGCGCAGCTCGCGGTAGCTGGCCACCAGGGCGGCCTCGGTGGCGGGGTGGTCGGCCACCGGCGCGAAGAGGCCGGGGGCGGCGCCGAGGACCTGGCGCACGGCGGCCGAGAGCGAGGGGATCGATACGGGCCGGAGCCCGCGGCCGGCGAGAGTGGCGGCGCCGAGCAGCTCGGCCAGGCGGTACACGGTGAGGAAGTCGACGGCCGCCACCCCCCGCCCCACCGCGGTGACCGGGCCCAGGGCGTCGGAGGCCAGGAGCCGCCGCGCCGTCACGCCCACGTGGTTGGACGGCACGATCACGGTGACCGGCGCCAGCGGATCGCCCGCCTTGGCTGTTGCCACCGCCTCCCGGAGCGCGGCCAGGGCCGGGCGCCCGTAGGGCACGGGCGTGACGGCGATCGGGGGCATCACCGTGATGGTACGAGGGGGGTGCGACAGCGACGCGTCGTCAGATCAGCGAGAACGGGTCGTGGTCGCGGATGGCGGCGGCGGCCCGCTCGGCCATGGCCAGGAACATGGCGTCGCCCCGGTCCGTGGGGGCGGCGACGGCGCAGCCCAGCACGATGATCAGCGGGGCCTGCAGGAGGGCGTAGCGGTAGTCCTCCAGACACTCCTCGAGCGGGTGGTCGTCGACGCCGTAGGCCAGGAGGGCGTCCCAGTAGGCCGACACCACCTCGCCCTCGTGGGCCCGGCGCTCCTCGACGGTGAGGCTGGTGGCGCAGAGGAAGGCGAGGTCGCGGGCGGGGAGCCCGAGGCTGACGGTCTGCCAGTCGACCGCCGTGACCATGCCGTCGGGCCCGAACATCAGGTTGTCGACCCGGTAGTCGCCGTGGACGGGTGCGAACCGCTCCGAGCGCCCGAGGAGCCAGGGCCCGACGACGCCCGGCACCCGCTCGAGCACCTCCCGATCGTCGGCGGAGAGCCGGTCGCCCATGCGGTCGACGAACACGTCGGTCATGGGTCCGAGCACCTCGGCCAGCAGGCCGGCCTGCTCGGCGTCGACGACGGCCAGCCCGGGCCCGTCCGGATCCGACAGGGTCGGGTCGCACCAGCGGGGCCCGTGCAGCCCGGCCAGGGTGGACGCGGCAGCCGAGGCCTCGGCCGCCGTGCACCCGGCCAGCTGGTCGCCCGGAGTGGCGGGGGCCAGGTCCTCCAGGAGCAGCAGGAAGTCGGTGCCGTCGTCGGTGCACCAGGCGTGGTGGCAGCGGGGGACGCGCACGGCCACCGTCGGGGCCAGACGCTGGTAGAAGCGCACCTCGGTGCGGTAGGCGCCCGCCGCCGTCCCCCGCGACTCCGGGTTGCCCCCGGGGACCTTGGCCACGAAGGTGGCGGGGAGGGCGCCGGCGGCGCCGTCGTAGGTGGGGGCGAGCCGGAAGCTGGTGCCCATCTGGCCGGTGCCGATGCGGTCCACCCCCAGGGCGGTGACGGTGACGTCGTGGCCCTCGCCCCGCAACACCTCGGTGAGCCGCTCGGGTGTGAGCCCGGCGGTGGCCGCGGCGACCGCCACGTCGAGGCCCTCGTTGCCGCCGGGGTCGGTCACCAGCGCTCGACCAGGTGCTCGCGCCCGGGTGGGGGGTCGTAGGGCTCGGGCCACCAGTCGGCCATGTGGGCGATGCGGCCGTCGTCGTCGAGCGTGAAGAAGGCGATGCCGGTCTGGTCGGGTTCGCCCGGCGAGACGAACCGGATGGCGGTGGCGGCCTGGCGCTCGTCGGCCACCAGCGTGGAGATCGACAGGTTCCAGTCGCCCGGGTACTCGGCGTTGAACCGCACGACCGCCTCCCGGCCCCGCACCCGCTCGCGGGTCTGTGGCACCTCGTAGACCACGTCGGCCGCGAGGGTGGCCCCCACGGCGTCCCAGTCGCGGCCGTCGACCCCCTCCCAGAAGGCTCGCACCACATCTCCAGCGCTCATGGCGCCGACCCTACGGGGCCGGTGTGACAGCGTGGACCGATGAGGAGCGCGACGAGGGTGGTGCTGGTGCTGGCCCTGCTGGGCGGGTCGGCGTGCGGGGGCGACGACGAGCCGGCGGCCGAGGACACGACCACCACGACGACCACGACCACGGCACCCACGACCACGGCGCCCCCACCGCTGGCGGCGACCATCACCGAGGAGGTCGAGGTCGACGGTCGCTACCGCCAGGGGCTGGCCCGTCTCGCCGACGGCTGGATCTTCGCCAGCGACATCTCGCTGCACCGCACCGACGAGGACCTCGTCGTCGCGGTCGAGGACTGGGACGCCATGCCCGACGAGCTGAAGGCGCTCGGGTACGACCACATCGGCGATCCCGACGTCCACGACGGCGTCCTCTGGGTGCCGATCGAGAGCCCCGGGGGCAAGGACACCGGCGAGCAGGTCACGGCCCGGTTCGACGCCGAGACCCTCGCCTACGTCGACTCGTTCCCCGTCGCCCAGCACCACAACGCCTTCGTGGCGATCGACGAGGACGGCGTGGTGTGGTCGGCCGACGAGTTCAGCGACGACACCCTGGTGCGGTACACGGTCGAGGGCACGACGGTGACGCCGCTCGAGCCGCTGGTGATGGATCGCACCATCGAGCGGATCCAGGGCGCCGACGTCGCCGACGGCGCTCTCTGGCTCGCCACCGACGACGCCCAGAACGGCGTGTACCGGGTGGACGTGGAGACGGGCGAGGTCGACGACCTCGGATCGATGGGCCGCATCCCGGGCGAGGGCGAGGGCATCGACGCGACCGACCTCCCCTCCGGCCTGCTCCATACCCTGGTGGCCGACGAGAACACGGTCCCGATGTGGTTCGTCCACATGTCGGTGGCGCCCGAGTAGCGAGGAGGGCACCCTGGGCCCATGGCCCGCACCCGCCCGTTCCGCCAGGTCGACGTGTTCACGGCCGAGCCGCTGCTCGGCAACCCCGTGGCGGTGGTCCTCGACGCCGACGACCTCACCGACGCCGAGATGGCGGCCACCGCCCGCTGGACCAACCTGTCGGAGACCAGCTTCGTCCTGGCGCCCACCGACCCCGGGGCCGACTACCGGGTCCGCATCTTCACCCCCGGGTCGGAGCTCCCGTTCGCCGGCCACCCCACCCTGGGCACGGCCCACGCCTGGCTCGAGGCCGGCGGCACCCCCGCGGTCGAGGGCACGATCGTCCAGGAGTGCGGCGTCGGGCTGGTGCGCCTGCGCCAGGACGCCGGCCGGCTGGCCTTCGCCGCCCCGCCGGTGCGGGCCTCCGATCTGGATCCGGCCATCGGCGACGCCGTCCTCGCCCCCCTCGGGCTCGAGCCGGCGGAGGTCGTCGCCACCCGCGTCCTCGACAACGGCCCGCGCTGGCACGTGCTCCGGCTCGACTCCGCGGCCACGGTGCTCGCCCTGAAGCCGGACATGTCGGCCCTCGCCGCCCTGGGGGTCGACGTCGGGGTGGTCGGGTCGCACCCGGAGGGGTCCGAGGCCGCCGTCGAGCTGCGGGCGTTCGCCCCGGCCGACGGCATCCCCGAGGACCCGGTCACGGGCAGCCTCAACGCCTCGGTGGCTCAGTGGCTGCAGGCCGAGGGTGTCCTGCCCGACGCCTACTGCGCCGCCCAGGGCACGGCGATGGGCCGGGCCGGGAGGATCCACGTCACCCGCGACGGCGACACCACCTGGATCGGGGGCGACACCGTCAGCGTCTTCGCCGGCACGGCCACCCTGTGACGATCCCGGCCCCGGGGAAGGCTGGGGCCCGCCGGCCGGTTGGACCTCGTTCGTGACCCTGGACGCCACCGCCACCGAGCCCGAGGCCGGGCCCGAGCGGCTGGTCACCCCCACCTTCGTCCTCATCACGGTGGCCGCCCTCGGCTACTTCACCGCCCTGGGCATGCACCTGCCCGTCCTGCCCCGCTACGTGGAGGACGAGCTGGGCGGGTCGGGCGTGGCCGTCGGCGTCGCCGTCGGGGCCTTCGCCGTCTCCGCCGCCCTGGTCCGCCCGGCGGTCGGGCGGCTCGGCGACACGCTCGGACGGCGTCCCCTCGCCGTGGTGGGCGGTGCCATCGCCGCGGTGTCGATCCTCGGCTACGGCCTGGTCGAGGCGCTGCCGGTGCTGGTCGGCTTCCGGCTGCTGACCGGGTTGGGCGAGGCCGCCTTCTTCGTCGGCGTCGCCACCGCCGTCCAGGACCTCAGCCCCGACGACCGGCGGGGCGAGGCGGCGTCGTTCTTCTCCACGTCGATCTACGGCGGGCTGGCCATCGGGCCCTTCCTGGGCGAGGTCCTCTACCGCCACGGCGGGGCCGGACGGGTGTGGCTGGTGTCGGCCGTGCTGGCCGGGCTCGGCGCCGTCGTGTCCCTGCTCATCCCCGGTCACCTGGGCAAGAGCAAGACGCTGGTCGACGACGAGGTGGTCGAGGTCCAGCCCGGCCACGGCTTCCTCCACCCCGCCGCCATCCTGCCCGGGACGATCCTGCTGCTGGGCCTGATGGGCTTCGCCGCCTTCAGCTCCTTCCTCGCCATCCACCTCGACGACCTCGGCATCGACGATGCCGGGCCCTACTTCCTCCTCTACGGCGTGTCGGTGCTGGTCGTGCGGGTGCTCGGGGCCCGGGTGCCGGACCGCCTCGGTGCCGTCCGCACCACCACGGCCTCGCTCGTCTCGATCGCCGTGGGCACGACGGTCATCGCCGCCGTCGACGCCCCGCTGGCCATCGCCGCCGGCACGCTCGTCTTCTCGATCGGCATGTCGCTGCTGTTCCCGGCCCTGTTCGGGCTCACGGTCAACACCGCGCCGGCAGCCGAGCGCAGCCATGCCGTGGGCACCTTCTCGCTCTTCTTCGACCTCTCGCAGGGCGTCGGCGCCCCGCTCCTCGGCTTCGTGGTCACCCAGGTGGGCTCGGACCGGGCCGCCTTCGTCACCGCCGCTCTGATCGCCCTGGTCGGCCTCGTCCTCACCCGCACCCGCCTCCCCGGACGGGCCGCGGCCTAGTCCTCGTCGTCCATCCGCTCGAGGGCGGCGACGAGGACCCGGGCCTCCTCGTCGGTGAGGCGGGCACCGCGGTGGATCATCGTGTACTGCGACGGCGGCATGTCACCGTCCTCGACCTCCTCGGCGGCGTCGTCGGGATCGGACTCCTCGCCCCACTCGGAGAAGTTGAGCTCGGCCCGCCCCCGGTCGACGTCGCGGCGCACGAGCCACGACATCGGGGCCACGTAGGAGTAGGCCGGCCAGTCGGTCTCGTTGCTGTGGCACGAGTAGCACGACTCCCGGGCGACGGCCTCGGACTCGGCGTCGGGCCACGGCGCCTCGGCCGTGACCGGAGGGTTGGTCTTGGTCCACCCGTAGGGCACCAGCTGGATGATCCCGCCGACGAACAGCAACCCGGCCCCGCCGACCACGGCCACCTTCCGCACCACCGCTCGCCTGCTCACCCCGGCCACGCTACGAGTGCCTCCCTGAAGGTCGCCTGAGAGAGGTAGACACGGGCCATGCCCTCCCCGACGCACGAGGTCCTGAACCAGCCCCCGCCGCTGGAGGGGCACGACGCCGCCGGTCTCGACTCGGCCCTGCTCGACGGGGTGCGGCGCGAGGGCGCCGGTGCCCGGGTGGGGGAGATCAGCCGGATCGGCGAGGCCGTCGGCCACTACCGCTGGATCCGCGCCGGCGAGCTGGCCAACGAGAACCCGCCGGTGCTGCGCACCCACGACCGCTTCGGCCACCGCATCGACAAGGTCGAGTACCACCCCGCCTACCACGACCTGGTCCGCCAGGCGGTGGCCGACGGTCTGGCCGGCGCCCCGTGGGTCGACGACGGCGACGCGCCCCACGTCACCCGGGCGGCCAAGTTCGCCATCTGGACCCAGGTCGAGGCGGGCCACGGCTGTCCCATCTCGATGACCTACTCGGTGGTGCCCGCCCTCCGGGCCCAGCCGGAGCTGGCCGCGGTGTGGGAGCCCAAGCTCACCTCCCGCACCTACGACCTGAGCCCCATGCCGGTGGTCGGCAAGCAGGGGGCGCTGGCCGGGATGGCCATGACCGAGAAGCAGGGCGGCTCCGACGTGCGGGCCAACACCACCAAGGCCCTGCCGACCAACGGCGGCGGCCCGGGCGAGGAGTACATCCTCGTGGGCCACAAGTGGTTCTGCTCCGCCCCCATGAGCGACCTGTTCCTGATGCTGGCCCAGACCGGCGCCGGGCTGTCGTGCTTCGCCGTGCCCCGCTGGCTCCCCGACGGCACCCGCAACGCCATCGAGATCCAGCGGCTCAAGGACAAGCTCGGCAACCGCTCCAACGCGTCGAGCGAGATCGAGCTCGACGGGGCGGTCGCCACCCTGGTGGGGGAGGAGGGCCGGGGCATCCGCACGATCCTCACCATGGTCAACCACACCCGTCTCGACTGCGTGATCGGGGTGGTCGGCCAGATGCGGGGCGCCCTGAGCCAGGCCGCCCACCACGTCAGCCATCGCACCGCCTTCGGGCGCCGTCTGGTCGACCAGCCGCTGATGACCAACGTGATCGCCGACCTGGCCGTCGAGTCCGAGGCCGCCACCGCCACCATGGTGCGGCTGGCGGGCGCCTACGACCGGGGCGAGACCGCCTTCGCCCGCATCGCCACCGCGGTGGCCAAGTACTGGATCTGCAAGCGGGCGCCGCTGTTCTCGGCCGAGGCCCTCGAGTGCCTGGGCGGTGGGGGCTTCGTCGAGGAGTCGCCCATGCCCCGGCTGTTCCGGGAGTCGCCCCTCAACGGCATCTGGGAGGGCTCGGGCAACGTGATGTGCCTCGACGTCCTGCGGGCCGCGGCCCGGGAGCCCGAGTCGGTCGCCGCCCTGCTGGCCGAGCTCGACCTGGCCAAGGGGGCCGACAAGCGCCTCGACCGCGCCGTGTCCGACCTCCACGCCGAGCTGTCCCAGCTCGACCATCTCGAGGGACGGGCCCGCCGGATCGTCGAGCGGGCCGCCCTCTGCCTCCAGGGCTCGCTGCTGACCAGGTACGCCCCGGCGCCGGTGGCCGACGCCTTCTGCGCCAGCCGGCTGGCCCGCGACGGCGGCCTGGCCCTCGGGACGCTCCCGCCGTCGGTCGACACCCGGGCCATCGTGGCCCGGGCCTGGCCCCCGGCGGCATGAGCGCGCTCGTCGCCGACCTCGACGGGGTGCGGGCCGCCACCGCCGCCCTCCTCGACGGGCTGTCCGGCCTGACCGACGAGCAGGCGCGGCAGCCGTCGCTCCTCCCGGGCTGGACCGTCGGCCACGTCCTGACCCACCTGGCCCGCAACGCCGACGGGATCAGGGGGATGATCGCCGCCGCCGAGCGGGGCCAGGCGGTGCCGATGTACCCCAGCGTCGAGGCCCGCCAGGCCGACATCGAGGCCGGTTCGGGTCGCCCCGCCGCCGCCCTGGTGGCCGACGTGGCCGCCGCCGCCGAGGCCCTCGACGCCTCCTGGCCGGCGGGCGGGGCGGTGGCGTGGCAGGGGAGCGGGCTGACCCTGGCCGGGCACCTGCCCGTGGCCGAGATGCCGTTCCGGCGCTGGCGGGAGGTCGAGGTCCACCGGGCCGACCTGGGCCTGGCGTTCACCCCGGCCGACTGGTCCGACGCCTACGTCGAGCGCGAGCTGGCCGTCGCCCTGGCCCGCTCGGCCGAGCGGACGCCCGACGGCCGGCCCGTCGCCCTTCGCCCCGGCGACGATCCCCGGGCCGTCCTCGCCTGGCTCCTCGGGCGGGCCGAGGCCCCGGCCGGCCAGCCCGACCTCGCCCCGTGGTCGCCGTGACCGAGACCATGACCGCCTACCGGCTCGTCGAGTGGCAGCACGCCCCCGAGCTGGTCGAGATCCCGGTGCCGGCGGTCGGCCCCGGCCAGGTGCTGGTCGAGGTGGCGGGGTGCGGGCTGTGCCACTCCGACCTGACCATGACCGAGATGCCGGGCGAGATCGGCGCCGCCCTGGACTGGCAGGTGCCGTTCACCCTGGGCCACGAGTCGGCCGGCCGGGTGGTCGAGGTCGGCGCCGGGGTCGACGCCGTTGCCGTCGGTGACGCGGTCGCCCTCACCAGCCCGTCGTCGTGTGGCACCTGCGCCCACTGCCGGGCCGGCCGGGACAGCGCGTGTCCCCACGGCGACACCGGCCGGGGCTATGGCCGCGACGGCGGCCTGGCCCGCTACGTCCGCGCCGATTCGGTGCGCGACGTGCTCCCCCTCGGCCCCCTCGACCCCCGCCACGCCGGCCCCCTCACCGATGCCGGTGCCACCACCCACCACGCCGTCCGCCGGGCTCGATCCGAGCTGGCCCCGGGGTCGGTCGCGGTCGTGATCGGCGTCGGCGGTCTCGGTTCCTTCGCCGTCCAGATCCTCCGGGCCAGCACCGAGGCCCGCATCGTGGCCGTCGACACCGACCCCACCCGCCGGCAGATCGCCCTCGACCTGGGCGCCGACGAGGTCCTCGAGGCCCTGCCGAGCCAGGCCGGTCTGGAGGCCGACGCCGTCATCGACATCGTCGGCGTCGACGACACGCTCAAGCGAGGCCTGCGCGCCCTGCGCCGGGGCGGGGCCTTCGTCCTCGTCGGCGCGGGCGGCGGGGCCTTCACCCGGCCGTGGATGGGAGGCCTGCCCCGCGAGGCCACCGTCACCAGCATCCAGGGCTCGACGATCGCCGACGCCCGGGCCGTGATCGACCTGGCCGCCGCCGGCGCCGTCCGCGTCGACGTCGACGAGTTCCCCCTCGCCGACGTCACCGCGGCCTACCGAGCGCTCGACCAGGGCACCCTGACCGGCCGTGCCGTCGTGATCCCCTGACGGCAGACTGGACGGCATGACCGTCGCCGAGCCGGCCCTGCCCGTGGGGATCGCCCTCGAGGACTGGACCGGCGACGCCCGGTTCCACGAGTACACCCGGGCGGCCAACCCGGTCGGGCGCACCACCCCGCTGATCCCCGTCGAGGCGTTCCCCGCCTCCCTGCACCGCGACGCGCCCACCGGCGTCGTGCCCCTCGACCTGTCGGGTCCGCTGGGCATCGACGGCGGGCCCGCCACCAGCCCCGCCCTGCTGGCCTCGTTCGCCACCGTGCGGGCCGGTGACGAGCTGGTCACCGAGCCCCGGGCCACCAGCGAGCTCTACGTCGTCATGCGGGGCGCCGGCACCACCGAGCTGGCCGGCGGCGGCGCCGTGGCCTGGGCCGAGGGTGACGTCTTCGTCCTGCCCGGTGGCCACCGCTCCACCCACCGGGCCACGGCCGACGCCACCTTCTACTGGGTCACCGACGAGCCCCTCCTCCGCTACCTCGGCGTCGTGCCCACCGAGCCGCGCCTCCGGCCCACCCTCTGGCCCGCGGCCCGCAACGCCGAGGAGCTGGCCAAGGTCGCCGCCGACCCGGCCGCCGAGCGCCGCACCCGGGTCAGCATCCTGCGGAACAACGCCGACCAGCCCCAGACCCTCACCGCCACCCACGTCCTGTGGGCCATGGTCGGGCTGCTGCCGGTCGGCGCGGTGCAGAAGCCCCACCGGCACCAGTCGGTGGCCCTCGACCTGATCCTCGACTGCGAGCCGGGCTGCTACACGCTGGTCGGTCCCCGTCTGGCCGACGACGGCTCGATCGTCGAGGCCCAGCGGGTCGACTGGGAGCCCGGCGGTGCCTTCGTCACCCCACCCGGCTGGTGGCACGCCCACCACAACGAGTCCGGGGCCGAGGCCCATCTCCTCCCCGTCCAGGACGCCGGTCTCCACACCCATCTCAGAACCTTGGACATCAGGTTCGGCTGAGCCCGGACCACCCGCCATCGGAGGCGAGCAGGCCCGGCCCGGCGCAGCCGCTGGGGGGTCTGGGGGGTCTCCCCCCAGGCGAAGAGGCGTGGCGGCGAGGAACGAGCCGTCCGCCTCTGGGAGGACCTTCAGCCCCGAGCGCCGCGAGGGACGAGCAGTTCGAAGGAACGGAGTGAGGCGCAGCCGAACGAGTGACTGAGACTGACTCTGCCTACCGACGGCAAGGGTGGAGGGCGTAAGGTCCCGCCCCGATGTCTGCACACCCCCGCTCCCGTGCCCCCCGCCGCCTGATCGCCAGCGGCGCCCTCGCCCTGACCCTCGTGCTCGTCGCTGGCGCCTGCTCCGACGGCGACGACGGCAACGTGGTGGCCGACGTCCTCGAGGACGACGAGCTGCCGACCCAGCCTCCGCCCACCGAGAGCACCACCACGGTGCCCCAGACCTGCGAGCCGGAGACCCCCATGGAGGTCAACGCCGAGGACAAGCCGGTCGTCGAGGTGCCCGAGGGCGAACCGCCGACGGACGTGGTCATCGAGACCCTCAGGGAGGGCGAGGGCCGGGGGACGGAGAACGGCGACACTATCCAGGTCCAGTACACGGGGGTCGTGATGGCCGACGGCTCCGAGTTCGACACTACTTGGGACGACCTCACCGCCCTCCCCGCCACCGTCGGTGCGGAGGGCCTCATCGAGGGCTTCGACGAGGGCCTCCTCGGCATGAAGGTGGGCGAGCGCCGCATGGTCACCATCCCGTCCGACCAGGCCTATGGCGAGGAGGGCAGCGGCGAGACTATTCCGCCGAACTCCGACCTCATCTTCGTCATCGACATGGTCCAGATCTGCTACCCGGACCCCGACGCCACGACGACCACCGTGGCCGAGGGTGAGGGCGAGGAGACGACCACGACGGCCGCCGAGGGCGAGGGCGACGCCACGACCACGACCGCCGCCGAGGGCGACGAGACGACCACCACCGCCGCCGCCGAGGGCGACGAGACCACCACGACGGCCGCCGAGGGCTGACCGGACGCGCCACCGAGGCCGGGGAGCCCCGGCCTCGGTGGGACGATCAGCGGGCGGGCCTAGGTGTCGACGAGCGCCGGATCCGTGCGCGCCTGGCGCAGGGTCGCGGCGACGAGGTCCCCGAGGTCGTCCTCGGACCCGCTGGTCAGCCAGAGCAGGATCGACGTGGTCCACACGCGGATCACCTGGTTGCCGAACAGCCGGGGCCGGGCGTCACCGTCGTCGGTGACCCCGAGCACCTTGGCGGCGTGCTCGGCGATGAGCACGGCCAGGCGGTCGTGGTGACCGGCGAAGCGGTCGGCCAGCGTCGGGACGGTGTAGGACACCCGGGTCTGGACCTTCACCAGCTCCAGACGCTCGACGATGTCCTGGGCCAGGTGGGCCAGGATCGCCGCCGCCGTGTCTCCGAGAGGTTCGTCGGGGCGGGAGGCGAGCAGCTCGGCCAGCTCGCGCTCCCGTCGGGTGTGCTCGGTGAGCAGCACCGCATCCTTCGTGGGGTAGTACCGGAAGAAGGTTCGCTGGGACACGCCGGCGGCGTCGGTGATGTCTTGCACCGTCGTCTCGTCGTACCCCCGTTCGAGGAACAGGTCGATCGCCGAACGCTGGAGAGCGGTCGACGTCGCCTGCTTCTTCCGGGCTCTTAGTCCCATCTGTGTCGCAGCCATGGCGACACGGTACCCCGTCACAGTCCGGAGATTGACCGTCCGGTCGGGCGGGCCGGCAGGTGACGACGTCGTCACCACCAGGGGTGACCGGGGCTACCGTCGTCGTCGTGGACAGGGTCGAGGCCGCGCGCGAGCTGGGTGTGCCCAGCGGCGCCGCCCCGCCGCTGGTCGAGAAGGCCTTCCGGCGGGCGGCCCGGAACCGTCACCCCGACGTCGGCGGCGACCCCGTCGCCTTCCGGCGGGCCACCGAGGCCCGGGCCGTCCTGCTCCGGCCCCGGACCGTCGACCCCATGGATCGGGTCGTCCAGGTCATCGTGCGGTACCACCCGGCCGTGCGTCTGATCGAGGCCCTGGCGAGGGCCATCGAGCGCCGCACCCCGGTGCGCTGACGTGGCGCGCGGCGAGCGTGCGAGTGCGCCAGGGTCGTTGGGACCAGCCCCGGTCGGGCCCTAGGGTCGATCCCCGTCATGTGGACGCCTCCCGCCCAGCTCGCCTTCCTGCGCGCCGCCACCAACGGCGACGACGACGAGGGGGCGGCCTACAACTGGGTCCTGGATCGCACCGACAGCGAGGGCTGGGCGTCGACGGCCGGCTGGCTGGTCGACAAGCCGCTCCGGATCCTCCTGATCTGGCTCGTCGCCTGGATCCTCTCCCGCGTCGTGCGCCGCCTCATCCGGCGCTTCTCGGAGAGGCTCGTCGGCTCGGTCGGGTCGGGCCGGATCAAGAAGGCGCGTGAGCGGGCGCCGAACATCCTCATCAGCACCCAGGTCCCCAGCGTGCGCTCGGCGGCCCGGGCCGAGACGATCAGCGGCGTCCTCAAGAGCGTGTCGTCGGGCGTCATCTACGTGTTCGCCCTCGTGTACACGCTCGACGTCCTGGGGTTGAACCTCGGGCCGCTCATCGCCGGTGCCGGCGTCGTGGGCGTGGCCCTCGGCTTCGGGGCCCAGAGCCTGGTCCGGGACTTCCTGGCCGGCACCTTCATCCTCCTCGAGGACCAGTACGGGGTGGGCGACGTGGTCGACCGGGGCGATGCGGTCGGCACGGTCGAGGCCCTCAACCTGCGCACCACTCGGCTCCGGGACGTCAACGGCACGGTCTGGCACGTGCCCAACGGCGAGATCCTGCGGGTCGGCAACAAGTCCCAGCAGTGGGCCCGGGCCCTGCTCGACATCGTGGTGGCCCATGGGACCGACGTCGACGCCGCCCTGACGATCCTCAAGGACGTGGCCGACGAGGTCGCGGGGCGGCCCGAGATGGCGGCCGACGTTCTCGAGGAGGCCGAGGTCTGGGGGGTCGAGGCCCTCACGCAGATGGGCATCACCCTGCGGCTGGTGATCAAGACCCTGCCCGGCTCGCAGTGGAAGGTGATGCGGGCGCTGCGCCAGGAGATCCGCGCCGCCCTGGCCGAGGCCGGGATCCAGATGTCGGCCCCCGCCGGCGTCGTGCCCCCGTCCGAGGCCCCGCCGGCCTGACCACCGGGCCCGTCGGGCTGGTCGCGCCGGCCGGGACGCCGCTACCGTGCCCCGGCGATGGCCGACGACACCCGCCCCGACCTGGAGAAGGTCCACCCCCGCCCCGACCAGGCGGAGGAGCCGGTCGACGACGTCGGGGCCAGCAACGTCGATCTGGACGAAGCCCGCCACGACGACGCCCACGTCTCGCCGGCGGTGCCCGAGCCCGGCCACGAGCCCGACCACGGGCACGACGACCACGGGCACGACGACCACGGCGACCACCCCGTCGAGGACCCCCGGTGGGTGCTGGCGCCGGTCGTCGTCGGCCTCCTCGTCGGCGTCGTGCTGGTCATCGTCCTCGGTCTCACCTCCGGGGCGGACCCCTTCCACACGCTCTGAACAGGGGCGCAGCGCCACGACTTGAGAGGTGCGAGGGGCGGCCGATGGCAGCCGGTGGCCCCGCGGACAATCGGGGCTGCTCCGTGCGGAAAGATGGCGGGGTGGCGGACGGGTGGCAGTGGTGACGAGTGGGATGGCCGAGATGGACGTGACGCTCGAGAAGGAGCGGCCGGTCGAGGACGAGCGCGCCGGCGAGCCCGACGAGGGCCGGGCACCGTCCGAGGGGCCCCGACGACCGCGGCGGACGCTGTGGTCGGACCTCCGGAGGGCGCTAGGCACGCCGGCCCGCCGGGGTCGGGTGGCCCTGTACGCCCTCGTGCTGGCCGCCGTCGTGGCCGGCCCGCTCCTGGCCCGGGCCGGTGTGTCCGAGGCGCGCGTCGAGGTGCGGGCCCAGGGGGCCGAGCGCTCCGGGGCGGCCGACGCCCGCGCCGGCGTCGAGGCCGCCGAGGACGAGGCCGCGGCCGAGGAGTCCGCCGCCGCCGATCTGGCCGCCCAGGCCCGCGCCGCCCACAACGAGCAGCGCCACCGGCTGGCCTTCCTCGGCCTCAACGAGCAGACGATCGACGACTTCCTGGTCGCGGTCGACGCCAACGCCGCCCTGGTCGAGTTCCGGCGGGACCGCGTCACCGCCGACGTCGACCGCCAGGCGGCCGAGATCCCGCAGATGCAGGAGTGCCGGCGGGTGGCGGCCCAGACGATCAACCGGGCCTTCAACCTCATCTTCGACCCGAACGCGCCGGTCCCGGCCCCGTCGGACCTCTGCCAGGCGCTGCTCGCCGCCGGGACGTGAGCGAGCGCAGCGAGCGAACCAGACGGCACGGGCCCTCTGACGGCGGAGCTTGCGGAGCCGTCAGCGCTCATCGGTGCCAGCTGCCGGCGGACGGACCGTGCGTGTCCCACGTGTCGACGGTGCACCGATGAGCGAGCGCGGGGCGCGGCGCGGGCGCCGGGTCGTCGGGAGGCTCGTCGTGGCGGTCGTCGTCGTGGCGGCGCTGACGGTGACGGTGGTGGCCGTCCAGGACCAGGCGGAGCTGCGGGACCGGGCCCACGCCTCGGCCCACGACGCCGCCGAGGACCTGGTGGCCGTCCGGGACGGCCGGAGCCGCATCGCCGACCTCGAGGCGCTGGTGCGGGCGGCCGAAGTGGCCCAGACCGTCGACGACGTGGCCACCGTCGAGATCATCACCGCCCTCGACTCGCTGTCGACGCTCCAGGACCGCATCGCCCTGGCCCAGCTGGAGCTGGACCGGGTCCGCACGGTCAGCGACGAGCTGGTCCGCCAGCTCCGGATCCTCCACGCGTGCGCCAACGCCCTGGAGCAGGCCCGCGTCCGGCTCCGCGACGGCAACACCAGCGGGGCCACCGCCTACCTCGCCGCCGGCGAGGACTCGTGCACGGCGGCCGAGGCCATGGCCGAGGGCATCGCCGCCGCCCACCCCTTCGACTTCGCCGACCCGCAGGTCATGCAGGACGGCGGCACCTACTACGCCTTCGGCACCAACGGCCCGGCGGGGACGGTGCAGGTCATCTCGTCGGCCGACCTCACCGACTGGGAGGTGCGCGGGTCGGCCCTCACCGCCGTCCCCGGCTGGGCCCAGATCGGCTTCACGTGGGCGCCCGCCGCCATCAAGACCGGGAGCACCTACACGCTCTTCTACACCGTCCGCCAGAAGGTGTCGGGCAAGCAGTGCATCAGCCGGGCCACCGCCAGCGCCCCCGCCGGGCCCTACCTCGACACGTCGACCGGACCGCTCGTCTGCCAGCTCAGCCAGGCCGGTTCGATCGACCCCAGCCCCTACCGGGACGAGGCCGGCAACCTCTACCTGACGTGGAAGAGCGAGGGGGAGACCACCGGGGGCGGGGCCGGGATCTGGATGGCCCCCCTCGCCCCCGACGCCTCCAAGATGACCTGGTTCGCCACGCACCTGCTCTCGGTGAGCGAGGAGTGGGAGGGGCGCACGATCGAGGGCCCCTCGATGGGCCGGGCCGGGGGCCAGTGGGTGCTGCTGTACTCGGGCAACCGCTGGGACTCGGGCGCCTACTCGACCGGCTACGCCACCTGCGCCGGGCCATCGGGGCCGTGCACCAAGCCGCCGGACAACCGGGTCCTGCGCTCCGACGACGACCGGGAGGGACCCGGTGGCGCCGAGTTCTTCCGCACCGCCGGGGGCCAGCTCAAGGTCGCCTACGCGGCGTGGGACGACGGCGAGGTCGGCATCCCCAACCCCCGGCGCCTCCACCTCGGCACGGTGAGCATGACGCCCCTCGGCCTGCGCATCACCTGACGCTCAGGCGCCCTCGGCCAGGGTGACGGCGACCGACGCCGGCTCGCCCTCGGCCCAGGTGAGCTCGCCGATGCGGCCGGCGTCCATGACGTCCTGCGCCGCCGCCGCGAGGGCCGAGACCCGCGCCGCGGTGTCGACGACGTGGACCGAGGTGACCTCGGCCCGCATCGAGACCTTGGCGTCGGACTTGGCCTTGCGGACCTCGCCCAGGACGGTGCCGGTGACGTCGAGGGTGAGGGGGTCGCCCTCGCCGGCGACGGTGCGCAGCTCGTTGCCCGAGGGCCACGGGGCCCGGTGGATCGAGCCCTCCTGCCACCACGACCAGACCTCCTCGGTGGCGAAGGGGAGGATCGGCGCGAACAGGCGCAGCAGGGTCGACAGCGCCAGGGCCAGGGTGGCCCGGGCCGAGGCGGCCGCGGCGTCGTCGGGGTCCTCGCCGTAGGCCCGGGTCTTGACCAGCTCGAGGTAGTCGTCGCAGAACGACCAGAAGAAGGCCTCGGTGCGCTGGAGGGCGCGGGCGTAGTCGTAGTCGTCGAAGGCCCGGGTGGCCTCGTCGACCAGGTCGGCCAGGGCGACCAGGACGCTGCGGTCGAGGGCCTCGGTGGGCGCGGACCCCTCCGGCGCGGGCCCGAGGGTGAGGGCGAAGCGGCTGGCGTTGAGGATCTTGATGGCCAGACGCCGGCCGACCTTCATCTGCCCGGTGTCGAAGGCGGTGTCGGTGCCGGGTCGGCCGTTGGCGGCCCAGTAGCGGACGGCGTCGGATCCGTGCTGCTGGAGGGTGTCGATGGGGACGACGACGTTGCCCTTCGACTTCGACATCTTCTTGCGGTCGGGGTCGAGGATCCACCCCGACAGGGCGGCGTTGCGCCACGGCGGGCTGTCGGTCTCGAAGTGGGACCGGACCATGGTGGAGAACAGCCAGGTCCGGATGATGTCGTGGCCCTGGGGCCGCAGGTCCATGGGGTAGGTGCGGTCGTAGAGGTCGGGGTCCGCCTCCCAGCCGCAGGCCATCAGCGGAGTGAGCGACGACGAGGCCCACGTGTCGAAGACGTCGGGATCGCCCGCGAACCCACCGGGCTGGTCGCGCTGGGAGTCGTCGTAGCCCGGGGGGACGTGCGACTGCGGGTCGATCGGGAGGCTGGCCTCGTCGGGGACGAGCGGGTCGTCGTAGTCGGCGACGCCGTCCTCGTCGAGCCGGTACCAGAGGGGGACGCCGACGCCGAAGAAGCGCTGGCGGGAGACCAGCCAGTCGCCGTTCAGGCCCTCGACCCAGTTCTCGTAGCGGTGGCGCATGTACTCCGGGTGCCACGCGAGCTGCGTGCCCCGCTCGATCAGCGCGGCGCGCAGCTCCGGCGAGCGGCCGCCGTTGCGGATGTACCACTGCCGGGTCGTGACGATCTCGAGCGGCTTCTCGCCCCGCTCGTAGAACTTGACCGGGTGGGTGATCTTCTCGGGCTCGCCCTTCAGGGCGCCGGCCTCGCCCAGCAGCTCGACCATGACCTGCTGGGCCCCGCCGCTGGCCTTCCCGGCGAAGCGGGCGTAGGCGGCGCGCGCCTCGTCGGTGGCGAGCCAGGCCGGTGGCTCGAAGGCGAAGCGGCCGTCCTTGCCGATGACGGCGCGGGTCGGCAGGTCGAGCTCGCGCCACCAGGTGACGTCGGTGGCGTCGCCGAAGGTGCAGATCATGGCGATGCCGGTGCCCTTGTCGGGATCGGCGAGGCGGTGGGCCCGGATCGGGACCTCGACCCCGAAGACGGGCGTGGTGACCGTGGTGTCGAACAGGGTCTGGTAGCGCTCGTCGTCGGGGTGGGCG
>DASVEC010000537.1:0-10978 GCA_036380755.1 Iamia sp.
TCACCAGCGTGCGCGACGCGGCCGGGGCCGACGCCGGGATCCGGCGGGCGGTCGACGAGGGGATGATCCCGGGTCCCCGGATGCAGATCGCCATCGACATCATCAGCCAGACCGGCGGCCACGGCGACGAGCACTTCGGCTGCGGTCACCGGATCCCGCTGGTCAGCCCGGCCTACCCCGGTCACCCGTCGGCGATCGTCGACGGCCCCGACGAGATGCGGAAGATGGTCCGCACGCTGCTGCGCGAGGGCGCCGACGTCCTCAAGGTCGCGACCAGCGGCGGGGTGCTCAGCCCGATCAGCGATCCGAAGCGGGCCCAGCTCCGCCCCTCCGAGCTCGACGTCCTGGTCGAGGAGGCCACCGCCGCGGGCCGGTTCGTGATGGCCCACGCCCAGGCCAGCGATGGCATCAAGAACGCGGTGCGGGCCGGCATCCGGTCGATCGAGCACGGCATCTACCTCGACGACGAGGCCATCGAGCTCATGCTCGACCGGGGCACCTGGCTGGTCCCGACCCTCATCGCCCCGATCTGGGTGCTCGAGTCGGTCGACGCCGGCGCCCGCCTCACCACCGCCCAGGTCCACAAGGCCCGCATGGTCGTCGACGACCACGCCGACTCGTTCCGGCGGGCGGTCGAGGCCGGGGTGAAGGTGGCCATGGGCACCGATGCCGGGGTCGGGCCCCACGGCGACAACCTCCGCGAGCTGATGCTCATGGAGAAGGGCGGCATGGCCCCCACCGAGGTCCTGCGGTCGACCACCCAGGAGGCCGCCCGGCTGCTCGGCGTGGAGGACCAGCGGGGCACGGTCGAGGTGGGCAAGGACGCCGACCTGGTCGTGGTCGACGGTGACGCTCTCGCCTTCGAGGGCCTCACCGAGCGGATCGCCCAGGTATGGAAGGCCGGCCAGCGCGTCGTCTAGATCATCCCAGGTCCAGGCGATAGGCGATCAGGGGGAAGCCGTCGACGTCCCAGTCCCGCTCGGGCCGGCGGACGTAGCCCCGCCGCTCGTAGAGGGCGTGGGCCCCGTGCATGATCGGCTCCGTCGACAGCACCACACCGTCGAGCCCGAGCCGGCGGGCGTGGGCCTCGGTCTCGTCCATGAGGAGGTCGGCGATGCCGCGCCGGCGGGCGGTCTCGGCCACGGCCAGCATCCGCACCTCCAGCTCGTCGGGCTGGGAGATCTCGGCCCACGGGGTGCCGGGCTCGACGACCGTCACCGAGGCCACGACGGTGCCGTCGAGCTCGGCCACGAGCACCAGGGCGTCGCGCACCCGGCCGGCCCCGTCGAGGAGGTGGGTGACGTAGTCCTCGTCGTCGTCGAGGTACCCGCCCTCGCGGTAGACCTGCTCGGTCAGGAGACCGACGATCTCGCCCTCGTCCGCCGTGGCCGGCCGCACCGTGATCACGAGCGCCGAGGGTAGCGATCAGCCGGCCGGATGGACCCGGCGGTTCTCGTCGATCCGGTGGCCCTCGGCCTCCAGGCGGGGGACCTGGGTCGGGACGTGGCTGCAGTACACCCGGCCGTCGCCCGGGAGCACCCGCCACCAGGGCAGGTCCGGCGCCGACCGGAGGACGTTGGCCACGGCCTGGCCGGCACCGGGGCGCCCGACCTCGTCGGCCACCTCGCCGTAGGTCGCCAGGTCGCCGGGACCGAGCCCGGCCACGGCGGCGACCACCGCCGCCTGGAACGGCGTGGGCTGGTGCTCGTCGGGCCAGGGCTGGGCCCGCGGCGGCATGGAGTCGTCGTCGCGGGCCATCGCCCGGTCACGGTACCGAGGCTCAGCCGGCGAGGACGTCGCCCAAAGAGGCGATGACGGCGGCGACGAAGCGGTCGCGGGCGGCGGGCGGGACCCGGTCGAGGGAGAGGTAGGGGTTGAGGTCCTCGACCTCGACCAGGAGGAGCTCGCCGGTGTCGGTGCGGCAGCAGTCGATCCGCTGGATGCCGTGCTCGACGTCGTTCCAGTCCACGAACCGCTGGGCGACGGCCAGGTCGGCCGGCGTGGGCTCGTAGGGCACGAGCTCCCAGCGCCGGGCCGGGTCCGGGGCGTGGAGGGCGAAGTGGAAGGTGCGGTCGACGAACGTGAACGACACCTCGTAGGCGATGGCCACGCGGGGCTGGACGAGCGTCGACCCGTCCAGGTCCAGGAGGGCGAGAGCCGACGGCGCCACGATCTCCAGTCCGACCGAGTCGGCACCGAGGAGGGGCTTGGTGACGTAGGCGTCGGCGTCGGGCAACCGCGCCAGATCCTCGGTGCGGGCGACCGTGGGGATGACCGGCCACCCTGCCGCGCTGAGGTCGACGAGGTACTGCTTGCCGCGGGCATCGCCCTTGGCGCCCAGGTCGGTGAAGACCTTGGTGCCCCGCGCCGCGGCCTCGGCCCGGAAGGCCCAGTAGGCGTCGAGGTGGCCGAGCACCGGTCCGGTGTTGCGGAGCACCACGGCGTCGAACCGGTCCATCAGGGCCACGGCGTCGACCGGGTGGGCGAGGGCCACGGTGAAGCGCTCCCGCAGCCGGGCCGAGAGCCACAGGTCCTCGTCGCCGTAGCGCCGGCCCCGGGCCTCGTAGGCCGGGTCGGTCAGGTACAGCAGGGCCGGACGCGCCACCAGCCCACCCTGTCAGGCCCAGGCGATCTTGGCGTCCTCGACCTCGAAGCGCAGCAGGGCGACGACGGCGAAGACGACGGTGAACCCGGCGAGCACGACGAGCGGCAGGGCCACCTCGGAGAGGCCTCCACCGTCGATGGTGACCGAGCGGAAGCCCCGCATGGCCCAGTAGGCCGGCGTGGCCGGCGCGATGGCCTGCGCCCACCCCGGCAGCGTCTCCACCGGTGCGACCGCCCCGCCGATGCCGCCGATCAGCATGGCGCCGGCGTTGGCCAGGGCGTTGAGCTGGATGACCGAGCGGCAGACGGCGAGGAGCATGAACCCGAGCGACAGCTCCATCACGCCCAGGGCCACGGCGACGGCGATGAAGGCCATCCACGAGCCCCGCAGGTCCAGCCCGAAGAGGAGGGAGCCGCCGCCGAGCAGGGAGGTCAGCTGGATGGCGAGGCAGAGGATGGGCACCACGCTCTTGCCGAGGATCAGCTCGACGGTCGACAGGGGCGAGGCGCGGAGCCGCTCCCACGTGCCCCACCCGTGCTCGCGGAACACCCCGAAGCCGACGTTGCCGACCAGGAAGCCGCTGAACAGCACGGCGGCGCCGGGGACGATGAAGGCGGCGCCGTCGACGTCGGACCCGGGCAGGTAGACCTCGAGCGCGGCGCCGGACGCCTTGACGCTGAAGGCCATGAAGGCGAGCGGCATCACGGTGAAGATCACGAGGAACGCCGGGTCGCCCCGCAGGATCCGCAGATCGTGGCGGGCGATGGCGGCGGCGCGCTGCAGCCCGGGTCGGCCGCTCGGGGATGCGCTCACGAGGCCTCCTGGTGGTCGAGGTCGCCGGGACCGTCGGCGGCGTAGGCCCGACCGGTGACGGCCAGGAACACCGTCTCCAGGCTGGGTGGGGTGAGGTCGACGCGGGCGAGCCGTTCGGCGTCGGCACCGAGACCACCGATGAGCCGGGCGGCCAGTGGGCCGGGGTGGTCGTCGGTCTCGGCCCGGGCGATCGACCCGTCGACCTCCACGACCGTCCCGTCCCGTGCGACGAGCGCCGGTGCCGGGCCGTCGAAGGTCAGCTCGACCAGGCCCAGGCTGTGCCGGGCGATGAGGGCGGCCAGGCTGCCGCGGGCCCGGATCCGCCCGCCGTCGAGGATCGCCACGGTGGCGCCCAGCTCCTCGACCTCGGGCAGGTAGTGCGTCGAGTAGAGGACGGCGCAGCCCTCGTCCTGGGCCAGGCGGGAGATGGCGGCGAGGAGCCGGGACCGGGTGGCGATGTCGACACCGGTGGTCGGCTCGTCGAGCATCAGCAGCGGGGGCCGGTGGACCATCGCCATGGCGGTGTGGAGACGCCGGCGCTCGCCGCCCGAGAGCTGCCGGGCGGGCCGGTCCATCAAGGCGGTCAGCTCCAGGAGGTCGGCCACCTCGTCGAGGCGCCCGTCGGCGGCCCGGCCCGCCAGGCCGGCCAGCCCGGCGAACAGCTCGAGGTTCGCCCGCACCGAGACGGTCGGGTACACGCCGGTCTCCTGGGCGGCCAGGCCGACCGCGGCGCGGGCCGACCGTCCGCCCCTGGTCACGTCGATCCCCGTCACGCGGACGGTGCCGGCGTCGGGGCGGCGGAGCCCGGCGATGATCGACACCAGGGTCGTCTTGCCGGCCCCGTTGGGTCCCAGCAGCCCGCACACCTCCCCCGGCCCGACCACGAGGCTCACGTCCTCGAGGGCCACCCGCTCGCCGTAGCGCTTGGTGACCCCGTCCGCCTCCAGCACCGCAGCTCCCTCCATGCCGCCAGCGTGGCACCCCGTTCCCCTGTCCCCCGCCCCGATTTCCGCGCGGCCGCGGCCGGGGCCGCCCCGGGTGGGTGCACCCGGGACGGCGCCGCGGCGTGGGTCAGCCGAGCTCGGTCTGGAGGCTCTCGACGTTGGCGGTGACGATCGCCAGGGGGTCGGGACCCTCGGTGACCTCGACCGGGCCCTGGAACTGGTACACGGACAGCACCTGGCCGACCTGGACGACGACGATCCCGCCCTCGACGCCGTCCTCCTCCGCGGTGACGGTCACGACGAAGGCGTCGGCGCCGACCTCGGCGGTGGTGTCGGTGACCTCGCCCAGCACGACGCCGGGCTCGGTGGTCTGGTCGCCACAGGCGAGGGCGTCCTGGGCGGCGGTGAAGGTGGTCGCCGCCGTCTCCTCGTCGGCGTAGGTCCGCAGCTCGTGCTGGAGGCCGAGCCCGAGCTCCTCGTGCGCCAGCACCGTGCCCACGATGGCGTCGTAGGGGTAGTCCTCGTCGATGGCGGTGCCGCACGGGCCCGGCTCGGTGGAGGTCTCGTAGGGCTGCTCGGCGAAGCCCTCGCCCACGTCCTCGGCCGTGACGAGCAGGCCGGTCAGGTCGCCGGGCGTGTCGGCCTCCGTGTCCTCGGTGGTGTCCTCGGTCTCGGCTTCGGTGTCGTCGGTGGTGTCCTCGGTCTCGGCTTCGGTGTCGTCGGTGGCGGTGTCCTCGGTGGCGGTGTCCTCGGTCTCGGCCGACGTGTCGGCGGTGTCGGCGGTGTCGGCCGTGTCGTCGCCGTCGTCACCGCAGGCGGTGAGCGAGAGGGCGAGGGCGAGGGCGGCGGCCCCGGCGAGGAGTGGTCGGTAGCGCATGGGTTCCCCCTGGTCGGTGTGCAGGTCCGCCACCCTTGCGCAGGGGAGGCCGCTCAGACGAACTCGCTCACGAGCGCCACCAGATCGGCATCGAGGGCGCGGCAGACCTGCCGCAGCTCGATGAGGTCGAGACGGCGCTCGCCGTTCTCGACGTTGGAGACGAAGCTCTGCGACACCTCGAGCCGCTCGGCCAGCTCGACCTGGCGGAGCCCGGCGGCCTCGCGGAGCTGGCGCAGCCGCTGGCCCAGGCGCTGGTGGTCGGGCGAGCCGATGGACTTCTCCACCCCGGCATCAGAGGACGCCTCCGAGTTGTATCCGAAAATCGGATATCCTGTCTTCCTGTGACGACGGGGAGGTACGACGGCGTGCCGGTGGCCGAGTGGGGCCGACGGGTCGAGCAGGCACGCCAGGCCCTGGGCATGAGCCAGCGGGCCCTCGCCCGCCGCACGGGCGTCACCCAACAGACCATCAGCAAGGTCGAGACGGGTCGGATGTGCCCGCACGACCGGGTCAAGGTCCGCCTCGCCCACGCCCTCGAGGCCCAGCCCGAGGACATCTTCCGCTGGGGCGGCTGACGCCCGCGGGCGAGTCAGCGCGGGAAGCGGTTCCTGACCCAGTCGGCGAGGACGGGGTCGACGATGCGGAGCCGACCGTCGGTCGCGGTCACGTCGCCGTTGGCCACGAGCGCCTCGCGGGCGTGCTGGGCGGCGCCGGCCGACAGGCCGAGCAGATCGGCGGTGGAGCCGAAGAGCGCATCCCCGTGAGCCACGAGGCGCAGCACGGCCTTCTCCCCGCCGCGGCGCGCGCCGAAGGCGGCCTCGTTGGCGAGGTTGGTCTCGTCCCGGAGGCGATCGAGCGCGGTCGTCCAGCACCCGTCGGCAGGACCGCCCCCCGGCTCGACGACACGCCACAACGCATCGGCGGCCTGCATCGTGCGGTACGGGTGGCCCCCGGTGAAGCGGTGGATGAGCGGCGCCGCCTGACCCGGCTGGCGCCCGGTCGACCGGAACCCCTCGACGACGATCTCCTCGACCGCGGCCGGCGTGAACGGCTCGATCTCGACCAGGTCGGCCTGGGCGTAGAAGGGCCGCGCCGGGTCGACGAACATCGTGCGCATGAGCGACGGCTGCGATCCGGCGAAGGCGAGCCCGACCTCCTGGACGTGGTGCTGGAGCTTGGTGCGGAGCAGGCCCGCCGCGCCCGGCACCCGCTCGATGCCCGGCAGCTCGTCGATCACCAGCACCGTCGGCGTCGCCCGAGCGCCGGCGACGAGCGTGTCGAGCAGGGCGGCGAATGCGGCGTCGGCGTCGGGCCGCTCGTCGCTCCGCCGGGCGAGGTCGACGCCGAGGAACCCCAGGTCGAAGGTGAGACCGACGGCCAGGTCGTCCAGCCGCCCCCGCACCTGGCCCGTCGCCTCGGCCAGGCCGGAGTCGAACCGCCGGGCGAGGTCGGCCACCGACGTCACCTCGTAGAGGTCGACCCAGATCACGCTCGCACCGGCATCCGCCATGTCCGCGGTCACCCGGCGGAGGACCGAGGTCTTGCCGAAGCGCCGGGGGCCGAGCAGAGCGGTGACCCGGCGGGCCGTCAGGCGCTCGGTCAGGTCGGCGACCAGCGGATCCCGCCCCCGGACCTGGCCCGGTTCCAGTGGTCCCTGGTGCGGGAACGGTGAGATCTCCACGACGCCCCAACCTACCAAGAACTAGAGGGAAAAGGCTCTAGTTTCTGGTAGGTGGCTCTCGAGCAGACCCCCTCGGGCTAGATGTCGTAGTAGAGGGTGAACTCGTAGGGGTGGGGGCGGAGGCGGAGGGCGTCGACCTCGTGAGTTCGCTTGTAGGCGACCCAGGTGTCGAGCAGGTCGTCGGTGAAGACGTCGCCGGCGCGGAGGAAGTCGCTGTCGGCCTCGAGCGCGTCGAGGGCCGCCTCGAGCGACGCCGGGACCTGGGGCACGCCGGCCAGCTCCTCGGGCGGGAGGTCGTAGAGGTCCTTGTCGACCGGCTCGGGCGGCTCGATCCGCTTCTCGATGCCGTCGAGCCCGGCGAGCAGCATGGCGCTGAAGGCGAGGTAGGGGTTGCACGTCGAGTCGGGGCAGCGGAACTCGACCCGCTTGGCCTTGGGCGACAGGTTGGCGATCGGGATGCGGCACGACGCCGACCGGTTGCGCTGGCTGTAGACGAGGTTGACCGGCGCCTCGTAGCCCGGCACCAGCCGCTTGAAGCTGTTGGTGGTGGGGTTGGTGAACGCCAGCAGCGCCGGGGCGTGGTGCAGCAGCCCGCCGATGTACCAGCGGGCGAGGTCGGACAGCCCGGCGTAGCCGGCCTCGTCGTAGAACAGCGGCTCGCCGCCCTTCCACAGCGACTGGTGGGTGTGCATGCCCGAGCCGTTGTCCTCGAAGATCGGCTTGGGCATGAAGGTGAGGCTCTTGCCCGCCGCCCAGGCCGTCGACTTGAGGACGTACTTGAACGTCATCAGCTTGTCGGCCATGGCCAGGAGGGTGTCGAAGCGGATGCCGATCTCGCCCTGGCCGCCGGAGGCCACCTCGTGGTGGTGGAGCTCGACGGGCACGCCCACCTGCTCGAGGTTGAGGGCCATCTGCGAGCGCAGGTCGTGGAGCTGGTCCATGGGCGGCACCGGGAAGTAGCCCTGCTTGGTGCGGGGCTTGTAGCCGAGGTTCGGGGACTCGTCGCGGCCGGTGTTCCACTGGCCCTCGACCGAGTCGACCTCGTAGAAGGCGCCGTTCGACCGGGTCTCGAACCGCACGTCGTCGAACACGAAGAACTCGGGCTCGGGCCCGAAGAAGGCGGTGTCGGCCAGCCCGGTGGAGAAGAGGTGCGCCTCGGCCTTCTTGGCGATGTGGCGGGGGTCGCGGGAGTAGCTCTCGCCCGTCAGGGGATCGGCCACGAAGCAGTGGAGCACGTAGGTGGGGTGCGGCCGGAAGGGGTCGAGGTAGCCGGTGTCGGGATCCGGGATCAGGATCATGTCCGACTCCTGGATCTGCTGGAACCCCCGCACCGAGCTGCCGTCGAACGGGTGGCCCGTCTCGAAGTGGGCCTCATCGAGCAGCCCGGCGGGGATGGTGACGTGCTGCATCACGCCCGGCAGGTCGGAGAACCGGAAGTCGACGAAGGCCACCTCCTGGGCGGCGATGTCGTCGAGGACCTCGGCCGGCGTGCGCTGCTCCACGGGTTCTCCTCCAGGTCGGGCTGACGAGAACCTAACGCCCCTCCCGCTCCGGTCAGACCAGGGCGAAGGCCGTGTACACCACCCCGGGCCCGGAGCTGACCTCGACGACGTGGTGCGCCGCACCGGTGGCGAGATCGATGTCGATCATGACCTGGTGACCGTCGACGCGGGCGAGGGCGACCGCGCTCTGGTGCAGCGAGCCCGAGATGTCGAAGCCGTCGACCGCGGTCACGTTGGTCCCGGGGCCGAGGAGCGGGCCGACGGGGGCGACCTCGAGCGGCTTGAAGGGCTGCGTCGAGACGAGGCGTGCGACGCCGGTCAGGTCGATGTGCTCGAGCGATCCCGAACCGAAGGCGTCGGGGTCGGCCGGCGGAGCGGGGGCGCCCCGCTGGCTGGCGGTGAAGGCCGTGCCGGCGATCATGGGGGCCGGCGACCCAGGGGGCCACATGGTGAGGAGCCCGGGGGTGCCGGGGGTGGCGCCGTCGCCGTAGACCACGCCGTCGGCCAGCCGGACCCGGTAGCTCCGGTCGCCGTTGACGACCCGGATGGCGTCCTCGGCCGGGTCGACGTCGAACCCCACGCCATCGGCCGGGGCGAACTGGGGCAGCGGTGCCCCCCGGGGCGTCGCCAGCACGGCGGGGGCGCCGATGGCGAAGGTGAGGGCGTAGACCTGGCCGTCGGAGCCGATGGCGAAGAGGTCGCCGGTGGCCGGGCGGGCATCGAGGCCGACGACGTCGGTCCCGGCGTTGATGCCGGCGATCGACCACGAGGCGGTGACGTCCGGGTCCCGCGTCGTGAACCGGCGCAGCTGCGGGCTGGCGCCGGGGGTGACCCCGTAGGCGAGCTCCTCGGCCTGGGCGTCCTCGGTGCCGACCACGGCCAGGCCGAGCCACCGCTCGGCGATGTGGTGGCGGAGCAGACGGGGCTCGCCGGTGATCAGGTCGATCCGCCAGGTCGACCAACCCGACCCCGGCAGGGCCATGAAGGCGTAGGCGCCCTTCGGGTCCTCCGGGGCGATGTCGAACGCGGTGTACTCGTAGACGTCGACGTGCAGCGGCCCGACGGTCGACAGCTCGCCGTCGGGCCCGAGGGTGGCCAGGACGTCGTGGGCGCCCTCGATCACCATCTGGGTCGTGGTCGTCGGGGGCGGCGTCCACCGCCAGCTGTCGGTGAAGGCGTTGGCGACCATCCAGGCGTCGGCGCCCTCGTGGACGTCGCCGTCTCCGAAGGCGGCGGCGGAGACGGCGAGCACGGCGGCGCCCGTGTCGGGGTCGACCCGGTAGGCCCGCACCCCTGTCGTCACCACGACCTCGTCGGCCACCGGGTCGACGTCGATGCCGATGCGGCCCTGCCAGTCGAAGCCAGGCAGCGGCGGGCCCACGAGCGTGGCCACCCCGCCCGGGGTGATGCTGACGACCTGGCCCCCGGTGGTGACGCCGTAGAGCACCTCGGTGGCCGGGCGGATGTCGATGCCCAGCAGCTCCTGGCCCTCGGGGACCCCGCTGACCTCGATGCGCCGGGGCAGGATCGTCGGCGAGCCGTCGAGCGAGGTGTGCTCGATGAGGTTGCCCTGCAGCAGCGCCACCACCGAGAGGTCGTGGTGCTGGGCATAGGAGGCTCGGGCCTTGACCTGGTACTCGGGCGAGGAGGCGATCATGGCGACGACCCGCTCGACGGTGGTCCCGGCCGTCAGCCGGCCGGCGAAGTAGGTGACGCCGGCGGCGTCGGCCGGGCGGCGCAGCAGCTCGGTCATCAGGCGCTTCACGAGGGCGCGTCGCCCCTCCGCCCCACCGGTGATCGACGAGGCGATGGCCGCCCGGGTGCGGCCCTGGGCCAACTGGCCCAGGAAGTAGGCCCGGCCGGCGGCGTCGGCGGGCCGGCCGAGGGCGTCGCGGTACACGGCGTCGATCCAGCCACCGTCGGTGCCGCCACCCTGCGTCGTGCGGTACTCGGCCGAGCCGAGCAGGTCGGCCATCAACTTGAGCCGACCGACCTTGGCCAACCGGGGCAGGAACGCATCCCGGCTGTCCTGGTCGAGGTCCCGTCGGAGGGCGGCGAGGAACAGGTCCTCGACCACCGCCACCCGGCCCTCGAGACGGGCCTGGAGCCACTCGATGCGGTGGGGCACGCTCATCCCGCCGGTCTCGACGTACAGCAGCAGGTAGAGGTAGTCGACGAAGGCGGGGTCGGGATCGCCCTGGTTGTGGAGGTCGTACAGCAGCCGACGGACGTAGCGCACGGGCTCCGAGGTGGCCCGGCCGCCCCGGTCGGCGGCGGCGATGCCGGCCCCCGGCTCGGCCGTCGCCGTGATCGCCCCGCTCGGCGGGGGCAGGAGGCCGACCGCCAGCAGCAGTCCCACCACGATGGCGACGAACGTGGACGTGGCGCAGCGCGCGTGACCCCTCATGGGAGGTGAACGTCCCTGGACCCCGGAACGGGTGACAGGCGCGACGAGGGCCGGCCCCCGCCGGGCCGGCCCTCGATCGCCGATCGGTGTCCCTAGAGGGCGGCGGAGCAGATCGTGTTGGTGATGAGCCGGGTCACGACGTAGGGGTC
>DASVEC010000538.1:0-3118 GCA_036380755.1 Iamia sp.
CCGACGATGGCCACCACGATGAGCTTCCGCACGATTCCCTCCGGAGTCATGTCTGCGATTTCGGTAGAGATTAGATGACCGCGAGGAGTGGCGCAAGTGTCGATCTTCACCACTCTCGGTGCTCACGTCTCGAACTGGCGATCAGATCGGGCGGGAAGCCGCCGGATCTGGTCGCCGGTTCGCCCGCGGGCTGGGGCGGGCAGGGTGGGGCGGGCCGTAGCATCGGCGGACATGCGCCGATCCCTCCGCTCCGCCTTCGTCCTCGGGGTGCTGGCCGGGTTGGTGCTGGCGCTGGCCCGAGCGCTCAGCCGGGAGGCGAAGCCCACCCCGGCGCCGCTGACCGCGCCGTCGCCCTCGCTCCCCGCCGTCACCCCCCCGGCCCGCACGCCCGTCCCCCTCCAGATCCCCGAACCGGTGATCGGATCGGACGGGCAGCCGGACGATCTGATCACCGGTTCGGCGGAGGAGGGGAGCCCGGAGGCGTGGGTGGAACCGGTCGACGGCGGGTGCCCGGACGGCTACCCGATCAAGGCCAAGGAGGGCAGCGGGATCTACCACCGCCCCGGGGGGCTGTCCTACGAGCGGACCAAGCCCGACCGCTGCTACTCCGACCCCGACGCCGCCGAGGCCGACGGGTTCCGCGCCGCCAAGCGCTGATCGTCCTCGTCGTCCTCGTCGACGGGGCGCTCGCCCTCGGTGGTGAGGAACCAGGCGCCGGCGGCGAGGCCGACGAGGGGGAGGACGAGCACGCCGAGCACCGGCTCGCCGCTGAGCTGGGCGCCGAAGGGGTTGGCCTGCTCGGCCGGCGGGATCAGCCGGTCGCCGCTGAGGAAGACCCGGCGCAGGGCCTCGAAGGCGCACACCCCGCCCACGACCACGCCGGCCACCCGGCGCCCCCATCCCCCGCCGGCCACGGCGACCACCAGGGCCAGCCCGGCGAGGGCGGCCGCGATCCACGTGGCCTGACCGCCGCCGGTCGCGGGGTCGAGCAGCGATCCGAACCGGGGCTCGAACAGGGCGTCGGACGTGAGGTCGCGCACCCGGTACCAGTTCACGCCGAGCAGGCCCCACAGCACGGCCGCGGCGACGAGCACGGCCAGCCCGTCGCCGAGGAGGACGCCGCCCGCCGACCACCGCACCTCCCGCACCCCGAGCACGCCCGCCCCGCCGACCACCACCAGCCCCAGCAGGACGGCGCCGGCGAACACCCGCAGGGGGCCGGGGACGCCGTCCTCCCACAGCTGATCGACGCGGCCGGCCAGCCACGGGAGCCCGAGGCCGCCGAGGGCCAGCACCCGGGCGCCGATCTCGGGGCGGACGGCGGCGGCGAGACCGAGGGCGGCCAGGAGCAGCAGGTGGACGGCGACGCCGGCGTTCCGGTAGGTGGCCGTGGCCTCCGACACCGTGATCGACCCGCTCCCCAGGTCGACCGGGACGGCGAAGTGGCAGGTGAAGGCGACCATCCCGGCCAGGCCGGCGAGGGCGCCGAGGATCCGGATCAGGGTGGGCACGGGGTCAGCCCCGGTCGACGACCGCCACGGACAGCACGCCCTCGGCGGCGCGCAGGGCGGTGGCCACGGCGTCGGGGACGGCCTGGCCGGTGGCGATGACCATGAGGGCGGTGGTCGCCTCCTCGGAGCGGCCCACGTCCATGTCGGCGATGTTGACGCCGGCGTCGCCCAGCACGGTGCCCACCCGGCCGATCACGCCCGGCCGGTCGTCGTTGCGCACGAACACCATGTGGGGCGACGGCGGCACGTCGACCGAGTGCCCGTCGACGTGGACGAGCCGGGGCTCGGACCGCAGCCCGACGAGCGTGCCGGCCACGGTGTGGCCGCCGCCCGAGATGGTGATCAGGTTGACGAAGTCCCGCGACGTGACGGTGGTGGTGTCGCGCACCTCGATGCCCCGCTCGGAGGCGACCTGCGGGGCGTTGACGTAGCTGACGGGCTCCTCGGTGGTGCCGGCGAAGGCGCCCTTCAGCACCGACAGGGTGAGGATGCGGGTGTCGTAGCCGGCCAGCTCGCCGGCGTACTCGATCTCGACCGCGGGCGGCAGGCCCTCGTGGAGACCGGCGAAGATCCCGCCCAGCTGCTCGGCCACGCCGAGGAAGGGCCGCACCGTCTCGGACGCCTCGGCCGCGGCGATGTTGACGGCGAAGGGCACGAACTCGCCGGCGAGGGCCAGCCGCACCTGGTCGGCGATGGTGTCGCCCGCCTTGTCCTGGGCCTCGGTGGTGCTGGCGCCGAGGTGGGGCGTGCCCACGAAGCCGGGCTGGGCGAACAGCGGCGACTCGGTGGTGGGCTCGCGGGCGAAGACGTCGAGAGCGGCCCCGCCGCAGCGTCCGTCCTCGAGAGCGGCGGCGAGGGCGTCCTCGTCGATCACGCCGCCGCGGCTGACGTTGACGATGCGGATGCCGGGCTTGGCCTTGGTGAAGAAGTCGTCGCCGATCATCCCGCTCGTCTCGGGCGTCTTCACCACATGGAGGGTGACGAAGTCGGCGGTGGCGGCGAGGGTGTCGAGGTCGACCAGGTCGATGCCGATCTTGCGGGCCGCCTCCGGGTTCACGAACGGGTCGTGGGCGATGATCTTCATGCCGAAGGCGTGGGCCCGCTGGGCGACCAGCTTGCCGATGCGGCCGAGGCCGACCACGCCGAGGGTCTTGTCGGACAGCTCGACACCGACCCACTTGGAGCGCTCCCAGCGCCCGGCCATCAGGGCCCCGTGGGCCTGGGGCACGCTGCGGGCGACGGCCAGGAGCATCCCCATGGTGTGCTCGGCGGTGGAGAGGATGTTCGACTGGGGGGCGTTGACGACCATGACGCCGCGGGTCGTGGCCGTCTCGGTGTCGACGTTGTCGAGGCCGATGCCGGCCCGCCCGACGACGATCAGGTCGGTCCCGGCGGCCAGCACCTCGGCGGTGACCTGCGTCGACGACCGGATGATCAGGGCGTGGGCCCCGGGGATCACCTCGAGCAGCTCCTCCGGGGACAGCCCCGTCCGGACGTCGACGTCGTGGCCGGCGGCACGCAGGGCGTCGAGCCCGCCGTCGGCGATCTTCTCGGTGACGAGCACTCGGGCCATCGGCCGAGTCTGGCCCGGTCGACCACCCCCCTCC
>DASVEC010000539.1:0-3723 GCA_036380755.1 Iamia sp.
CGCTGGGTCGACCGCCGCCCCTCCGGAGCGCGGATGGCAACGAGGCGATCATCGTGGCCCGCATCCAGGGCGACCAGTCGCACATCGTCGAGCGGGGCACCGAGCTCCGCGAGGAGCTGAGCGGCCCGGTCGAGGGCGGCACCGTGGCCATCGGCGGCTACGCCGGCACCTTCGCCGACGTCAACCACACCATCGAGCAGGACCTGGTGAAGGCGGAGATGATCGCCCTGCCGATCACGATCCTCCTGCTGCTGCTGATCTTCCGGGGCGTCGTCGCCTCGCTGCTCCCGCTGGCGATGGGGGCGCTGTCGATCGTCGGCACCTTCCTGGTGCTGCGGGGCCTGGCCGGCGTCACCGAGGTGTCGATCTTCGCCCTCAACCTGACGACGGCCATGGGCCTCGGTCTGGCCATCGACTACAGCCTGTTCATGGTGTCCCGCTTCCGGGAGGAGCTGGCCGCCGGGTTCGAGCCGGGCGTCGCCGTGGTCCGCACCGTCCGCACCGCCGGCCGCACGGTCGCCTTCAGCGCCCTCACCGTGGCCGCCTCGCTGTGCGCCCTGCTCGTCTTCCCCCAGGCGTTCCTCCGCTCCTTCGCCTACGCCGGCGTGGCCGTGGCCGCGCTGGCCGGGTTCTGCGCCGTGGTCGTCCTGCCCGCCCTGCTGGCCGTCCTCGGGCACCGGGTCGACGCCCTGTCGCTGCGGCGCAAGGCCCCCAAGCCGGTCGGCGAGGGCATCTGGCACCGGGTCGCCACCCTCGTGATGCGCCGGCCGCTGCCGGTCATCACCGTCGTCGTGCTCGTCCTGCTGGTCCTGGGCAGCCCCTTCCGCCACATCGAGCTGGGCCGACCCGACGACCGGGTGCTGCCCGCGTCGGCCGAGAGCCGCCAGGTCAACGACACGCTGCGCGACGACTACGACTCCAAGGAGGCCGGCGCCCTCTCGGTCGTGGCCGCCGACACCAGCGCGGCCGGCACCGGCGCGGCGCGCGACGAGGCCATCGCCGCCTACGCCACCGACCTGTCGCAGCTCGACGGCGTGGCCCGGGTCGACGCCGTCACCGGCGTCTACATCGACGGCACCGCCGTCCCCGTCGGGCCCGAGCTGACCGACCGCTTCGCCGGCGACGACGCCACGTGGCTGTCGGTCGTGCCCTCGGTCGAGCCGGTGTCGCCCGAGGGCGAGGCCCTGGTCGAGGAGATCCGCAGCGCCGACGCCCCGTTCGAGGTCCTGGTGGCGGGCGAGCCGGCCGCCCTGGTCGACGGCAAGGACTCGATGTTCTCCCGGCTCCCGCTGGCCCTGGCGATCATCGCCGTCATCACCTTCGTGCTCCTGTTCCTGATGTTCGGGAGCGTCCTGGTGCCGCTGAAGGCGCTGCTGCTCAACCTGCTGAGCCTCACGGCCACGTTCGGGGCCATGGTCTGGATCTTCCAGGACGGCAACCTGTCCGGGTTCCTCGACTTCACGCCGACCGGCTCGATCGACTCGACGATGCCGATCCTCATGTTCTGCATCGCCTTCGGCCTGTCGATGGACTACGAGGTCTTCCTGCTGTCCCGCATCAAGGAGGAGCACGACGCCGGCCACGACAACGTCACCTCGGTGGCCGTCGGCCTCGAGCGCACCGGCCGCATCGTCACCGCCGCCGCCCTGCTCATCAGCGTGGTGTTCCTGGCCTTCGCCACCAGCCAGGTCAGCTTCATCAAGCTGTTCGGCATCGGCCTGACCCTCGCCGTGCTTATGGACGCCTTCGTCATCCGGGGCACGCTCGTGCCCGCCTTCATGCGCCTCGCCGGCGACGCCAACTGGTGGGCGCCCCGGTGGATGCGCTGGATCCACGACCGGGTCGGCATCTCCGAGTCGGTCGACCTCGACGACGGACCAGGCCCTAGCCTCGACGTGACCGACTCCGCCGACGAGGAGGAGCGCGTGCCCGTGGGAGCTCGATGAGGAGAGGATCGACGACCGTCCGCCCCCGCTCGCGGCGGGGCGAGGGCGAGCGGCTGCGCGAGGAGATCCTGGCCGCGGCCGAGGCACTGCTGGTGGAGACCGCGTCCGAGGACGCGGTCTCCATCCGCGCCGTGGCCCAGGCCGTCGGGGTGAGCCCCCCGTCGATCTACCGGCACTTCGCCGACAAGGACATGCTCCTGCTGGAGGTGTGCCGGCACAGCTTCACCCACTTCAACGCCGCCCTCGAGGAGGCCCTCGGCGCCGACGGGACGGCCGAGCAGATGCGAGAGCTGGGCCACGCCTACATCCGCTACGCCCGCGAGTTCCCCGAGCACTACCGGATCATGTTCATGGCCCGCTTCGAGCTCTCGGCCCAGGCCTACGCCGAGGAGATGGTGGCGGCCGACTCCAGCTTCGGCCTCCTGCTCCAGGTCTCGCAGCAGCTGATCGACAGCGGCCAGGTCCGCCCCGAGATCGCGGTGCGGGGCGCCCTCCACGTCGGCATCCTCTTCTGGTCCGCCGTCCACGGCCTGGCGTCGTTGCTGGTGGCCAAGCCCGGTCTCCCCTGGCCCGACGTCGATGCCATCGAGCACGACGTCATCGCCGGCGTCATCCGCGGCCTCCTCCTCCCCGAGGACGGCTAGCGCAGCTGGGCGAGGCGGCGGGCGACGGGCTCGACGTCGTCGGGCGGGAAGGCCAGCTCGACCACCCGGCGCTCGGCGGTGACGACGATGATCTCGGCGTCGGGGCCGTGGAAGGCCTCGGTCTTGTAGCGGACGGGACGGACCGTCACCTCGTGGGGCGGCTCCAGGCTGACCGGCGCCGCGCCCTGCCGGGTCACCAGGGCGACCTCGGTGGGATCGTCGACGACGAAGCTCGCCTCCCCTCCGTCGGGCCCGGGCAGGCGCAGCCGGCCGTCGACCCACGCCGCCCAGCCGCGCGAAGTCGTGCGCCGGGCCTTGCACGGCAGGGCGACGGGCTCGCCCGAGGCCAGGCGCTGGCGGCGGACGGCCAGCTCGCGCTTGGCCCGGCGGCCGCGGAGGCGGGGACTCTTGGAGGTCACGGTGAAGAGGTGGACCCGTTCGGGTGAGGGGGATCGTGGACGCGGAGCGGCCCCGGGCATCATGCCCGGGGCCGCTCTCGGATCAGAGCCGGAGACTCACTTGGCCTGGAGGGCCTCGATGAGCTTGGGCAGCACCTTGTGGACGTCGCCCACGATGCCGAGGTCGGCGATCCCGAAGATGGGGGCCTCCTCGTCCTTGTTGATGGCGATGATGTTCTTCGAGCCCTTCATGCCCACCATGTGCTGGGTGGCGCCCGAGATGCCGGCGGCGATGTAGACCGTCGGCTTCACGACCTTGCCGGTCTGGCCCACCTGGTAGGCGTAGGGCACCCAACCGGCGTCGACGATCGCACGCGAGGCGCCGGGGGCGCCCTTCAGCAACTTGGCCAGCTGCTCGATCATGTCGAACTTGTCCGACTCGCCCAGGCCACGACCACCGGCCACCACGATGGCGGCCTCGTCGAGCTTGGGGCCCGAGGTCTCCTCGACGTGACGGTCGAGGACCTTGGCCGACCCGGCGCTGCCGGTGTCGCCGGCGGCCAGCTCGACCACCTCGGCGGCACCGCCACCGGTCTCCTCGGCCACGAACGACTTCGGGCGGAAGAGGGCGAGGGCCGGGCTGCCGGCGGCGAACTTGGTCTTGACGATCTGCGTGCCACCGAAGATCGGCGTGGACACGGCGAGCACGTCGCCGTCCAGCTCGACCTCGGTGTT